>JADGED010000039.1 GCA_016744555.1 Desulfuromonadaceae bacterium | reverse complement strand
CATTCAATACATCCGCTTTGTTTTGTTTGGCTGTTACCCCTGCGTATGCTGTCAATATAATCGTCAAATCTCCTAGCCTTGGAGTGTGGCAGGTTTTTGGAGAACAGCTTGATGGCACTGCCGCACTTGATTTTAAATTTATCACTCATGGCGAAGCCGGTGGCGATGTGGTTTGGGGTCCCGCTTGCTCTGCTGCGCTCAAGGCAGTCAATGTATCGGTTCCAAATCAAATTCGGATGGCTGCAATCACCACTAAATCCCTCTCGGGTTCGGCTGTAATTGCAACATTACAAGGCGAGAGCTTTGCGGCTGAATTTATTATTACTGCTGCTGAAGTTGTTGCTGCCGACAGCACCGGAAAGCAACTACCGGTAACGATCGTCATTGAACCATCACCGTGGTTAATTGATCTATTCGGTGAAACTCTGGGTAACGCATTGGCGACTTCAAGTACAGAAGTTTCTCACGGTTTAGTTCATCACATTGTATCTCTTGAGCCAAGTTCTGAAAGCGGGCGTAAAACACCAGCTGCTGCAAAGAAAAAAGATCAACTAAAAAGTAGCGATGAAACGGCTGGCATGCAACTTCTCCCATTTAGTGTGAATCAAAAGGGAGAGTCAGATTTACCTTCCGGGTGGGAAAAAGACGTTGAGATTTATCGCTACCCCTTAGGGGCAACAGTGAACCCGGGGGTGCCAATAAAAGTTACAATAATAGGTCTACCTGAAACCATTGAGTTAAGTGCTGCAACCCTTAATGCCAAGTTAGGAAATTGGTACCATGCGACAGATGGTCATCGTTCATTTAATTTGACTCCGTATTCGGGAGGAAGTCCAGTCTTATTAATCCTGTTAGGTAGTTGGATAGTTGAAGTGCCGATGAATATAGCGAGTTCCCACTGATCAGATGATGGCTTGATTTTTGATTGGTAAAGCAAGAAACGTTTTATACCTTTGAAATGCAACAACAAGTGTCACAATATTTTGGAAGCCGGGTGTAAAGTACCCAATTCTACCTAGAGAAAGTTGCTATATGGTGCTGGTCAATAATCAAAAAGGTGCCATCTTACTAATGTTGCTGGTTGTTGTCTCAATTCTTGGTCTTGCTGCTGGTATTGCCGGCTCTAGCTGGAAAACTATCACCATGCAAGCGAAAGAGAAGGAACTTCTTTGGTGTGGTGGGCAAATTCGGAAGGCGATTGAATCGTACTATCTGGGTGGAAGTACGTCAACGCAGTCTATGCTGCCAGCAACTTTAGACGATTTGCTTCGTGATTCACGTTCAGCTGCTGTAGTTCGTCATTTGCGGCAAAAGTATATTGATCCCGTAACCGGTGATGATTGGGTGGTTATTAACACTTCTGACGGACTAATTATGGGTGTACGTAGTAGCAGTAAGGAAAAACCCTTTAAGCAGGGGAATTTTAAGGTAGAAAATGAAAAGTTTATCGGTACATCGAGTTATACAGAGTGGGAATTTATTTTCAATCCGAGCACAACCAAAAAAACTAGTATGCCAGTTGTCGTTAATCCAGCTACTAATGCTACCGGTGATTGACTTTATTTTCTGCAAATTGAATGTTTATGACTATGCCAGTTTTCTATGTGTAAGGATGTTTCGAATGAACATCTTTTTTAAGGTTTTAATGTTTTGATTACCATTAATTCACCACTGATTGTCGTCTATGCCAAGTTATAATTGCAAAATTGGTACAGCAGATGGTCGTGTTGTCGATAAAATATACGATTCTACTACTAAGAATCAGCTGAAGGAAAATCTGGAAGAGCAAGGGTTTCATGTATTTCAGATTCGTCGCCAGTCGTGGTCATTTTTTAATGGTAGTCAGAATCCATCTGCTCGTTTAACGGGGGGGCGCTTTCTCCTGTTTAATCAAGAATTATTGGTTTTGCTCCGTTCAGGGTTACCGGTACTGCAAATTTTTGATACTCAGATTGATCAAGTAGAAACTGGACCATTTCGGGACATCCTTAGTGAAATTAGGGAAGATATCAGGGGCGGAAGCTCGATGTCGGATGCATTTTCCAAGTTTCCCCGTTTCTTTCCACCTTTGTATATTGCATCTCTTAAAGCGGGCGAGAAAACCGGTGATCTGGCGGAAACCATTGCACGATACCTTGAATATCAAAAGCGGGTTGAAATTATCCGTGCAAAGGTTCGTAGTGCCGCTTTTTATCCCCTGTTTTTGACTAGTGCTGCTGTTATTGTGGTTATTTTTTTGATGTTTTTTGTGGTACCGCGATTTACTGAAATTTATGCTGACGCAAGTGTCGAGTTGCCATTGCTCACTAAGCTAATGATCGGTTTATCTTCTTTTCTAGGCAACTATTGGTATCTGGTGGTTGGCACTGTTATTGTTGCATCTGTATTATTCAAGTCGTTAGTACGCAGTCGCCGTGGTCGCTTGCGGTTTGATCGTTTTCTTTTGCAGATGCCATTTATTGGTAGATTGAAAACCAATTACGCTTTGTCGGGTTTTAACCGCACCTTGGGGACAACTTTAGCTAGCGGTACCCATTTGGTTGAAGCAATGCAAATGTCGCGCGGAACACTTAATAACTTAAGTTTAGAAAAGGACATGATTACGGCTATTCGTCGGGTTGAAGAGGGGACATCTTTGTCCGCTTCTTTGTCGCAAACAGGTTTTTTCCCCCATTTGGCCTTACGTATGGTTAGTGTTGGTGAAACGTCTGGATCCTTAATAGATATGTTAGCTGATATTGGCAATTATTATGAGGCAGAGGTTGAGCAACAATTAACCAAGTTGACGACCATGATTGAGCCGATTTTAATGCTGGTCATGGGCTTAATGATCGCATTTATAATTATTGCTATGTATGTGCCGATATTTCAACTTGCTGGAACGGTTGGATAATTAATGATTGAATCTTCTGTTTATCAACGTTATCAAATAGGCCGGATTCTCGCCGATATGGGTGCTCTTGCTCCGGCAGAAATTGATTTAATTCTGGCAAAGCAACATCAAAACGGCGGTAAGTTTGGTGCTGTTGGTGTCGATGCCGGTATCTTTACAGAAATTGAGTTGGCTCAAGCATTAGCAACCCAGTTTCAATTTGATTTCATTGACCTTGCTGCGGTTACTCTTGACCCTGAACTTGTTGCGGCATTGCCGAGCGATACCTCAATTAAGTACAACTTGCTACCTCTCGAACGTAAGGGGAATATTCTCGTAGTCGCAATAGCTGATCCAACGGCAATTTCTGCTATTGATCAATTGGAGCTTAAGCTTGGGTTAACTTTGAAATTAAAAGTTGCAGCGGCAGGGCAGATTGAACGTTTGATTGAACACGGAGCCGGCTCACAGCGGGTATTACACGAGGCCTCAGAAGATTTTAAGCTGCAATTGATTAAAGAGACCGACAAAGGTGACGAGGTCCTTTCCATTGATAAGCTAAATTCAGATACCAGCCCGATTATCCGTTTGATCGATTCCACTCTGTTTGATGCCCTGAAAAAACGAGCCAGCGATATCCATATTGAAGCTACAGCTACTGGTGTGGCGATTAAATACCGTATTGATGGAGTTCTTTATCAGGCCACAGAGACAATTGATAGCCGGTTTCAAAGTCCGATTATTTCGCGTATTAAGGTAATGAGCGAACTCGATATTTCGGAACGGCGGATTCCTCAAGATGGGCGTTTTAAGGTGCGCTTGGGGGATAAATCGATCGATTTTCGGGTTTCAATTATGCCCACTAGTTTTGGTGAGGATGCGGTAATCAGAATTTTGGATAAAGAGTCAATTGCCGCCGATATGCAGGGATTAACGTTTGAGTCATTGGGGTTTTCTGCGCGCGAAATGGAACGATTGCGGCGGCGGATTCGGGAACCGTATGGGATGGTTTTAGTCACCGGGCCAACAGGTAGTGGCAAAACAACGACCTTGTATGCCGCATTATCGGAAATAAATTCGGTTGAAGAAAAAATTGTGACGATAGAAGATCCCGTTGAATATCAGGTTAAAGGGGTGGTTCAGGTTCCGGTTAATGAGAAGAAAGGGCTGACTTTTGCCCGCGGGTTACGCTCAATTTTACGCCACGACCCCGATAAAATTATGGTTGGTGAGATTCGGGATGCAGAAACGGCACAAATTGCGGTGCAATCGGCATTAACTGGTCACTTAGTTTTCACCACGGTTCACGCCAATAACGTTTTTGATGTCTTGGGCCGCTTTCTCCACATGGGAATTGATCCGTACAACTTTGTCTCTTGTCTTAATTGTGTTTTGGCTCAGCGCTTGGTGCGATTGTTATGCCGGCACTGTAAAAAACCGACATCTTTTGATTCTCCCTTTTTGAAGTCATATGGTTTAACGGACGAGCAGTGTGCAAATGCCACTTTTCATGAAGCACCCGGCTGTAAAGAGTGTAATGGCTTAGGCTATTCTGGCCGTGCAGCAATTGTAGAGTTACTAGAGTTAAATGACGAAATGCGGGAAATGATCGCCGTCAAAGTGCCTATTTCTGAACTTAAACAACAAGCACTAAAAAATGGCACCATCTATTTACGGCAAGCCGCTTTAGAAAAAGTTCTGCGTGGTGAAACTACTTTTCGCGAAATCGATCGCGTTACCTTTGCGGAAGGTTAATGTAATGTTACGGAGAACTTACCTTGGTTTAGAAATTTGCTCCAATGAACTTCGTGCTGTTGCAGTACAGCGACAGGGGAAGAGTATTCTGTGGCGAGGGGGACAAACGTCACCATTGGCAGATGGCATTTTGCGGCCTAATCCAAAAAAAATAAATGTGAATAAACCAGAATTGTTTGTTATTGCGGCCAAAGAGTTACTAGACCCTATTGCTAAAAAAGAGACAAGAATTGCTGCCGTACTGCCTGATAACTGTGGGCAATTATTTCTTTTAAACCTTGAGACACCACTTAAAAGCCGTGCCGAAGGGGCCGAAATTATCCGTTGGCGGTTAAAAGATTTACTGCCGGATGATTTTGGAGCTGTCGCCCTTGACTATCAGGTTCTGGAGGAAAATGAGGGGGGTCAAAAGAAGGTTCTGGCAGCGGTTATTTCCAAAGAGGTGCTATTGCAATACGAGTACTTACTCGAACGGTCTGGTTACGCTGCTAGCGTGGTAGATTTTCACACTTTGGCACTTTATAACTCTTACCGCACGCAATTTGATTTGGGCCGCGACTTTATTTTACTTGGAGTTGATGGTTGTCAGCTTAGTATCATGGTGTTTGCAAATCGAGTGTTGGAGTTTTGTCGATTGCGGCAGATTGAGTCGCAGCCAGAGCGGGTGTTTAATGAACTTAATCGTTCATTGGTAGAATATCGTAACCAACATTCAGGCTTTAATCGTTTGCCGGTACACCTCCATTCTGATTGGCAACAGGGGGTAGAGTTGTTTGCCGCCGTAAATTCAGTTTTTGATCAAGAGGTGCAGTGGTTAGTATCTCCTTTGGGTAGGGTGATTAATTATCCGCAGGATGATATCTCTGCTGTGAAAAACATTGGTACGAATGGTCTGGTGGCGTCTTTAGGTGGTGCTGAACGGATGATTAAGCGGGTGTCAGCATGAAGTTATCCATCAATTTAGCAAGTCGTCGTCACATTAATCAGTCAGCGTTAAAGCTGTTTTTATCAGTAACCGTGATTTTATTAGTGCTCCTTTTAGGGGTGCAGATAAAGCAGTCTTTGCAAGACTGGCAATTGAGCATTAATTATCAATCTCACCTCGATACCTTGCAGGAACAATTACAAGGAAAACTTCCTGAACGGTTAAGCACAGCAGAACTTGCGCAGCAGCAACAGGTTTACGATCAGGCTAAAACTTTACTGCAAAGAGACGCATTCCGTTGGACTGAACTGTTTGATCGGATGGAACTGTTGTTGCCTTCTGGAGTGAGTTTGCGCAGTTTCAAACCAGGATATGACAAGAACATTTTAATGATTGCTGGTGTCGCTAAGGATTTGAAAAGCTTACAAGATCTTCTCGACAATTTACAGAAGGAGAAATTCCATCAAGTTTTTTTGAAAAATCATAGCGAAGTAAAAGTTAACGATGGCTTGGGTGGGAGTCGAACGGCCTTAAGTTTTTCTATTAGTTTGAAAGGGGTTTTTTGATGTTATCGAAATATCCTTTAATCACAACGATATGGCAGCCTAACAAGGGGAAGCTTATTGCTGTTGGGGTTTTATTGTTTTTAATGTCCTCTATGCTTGTAGTTCAACAGTGGGTAACAGAGCCAAATTTGGACGCTTTACTGATTGAGCAGACGCGATTGCAGCAAAATGTACGGCAACGGCAGTTGGAGGCGACCAACCGTGGTGTTCCTGTTTCTGTAGCTGAACAGATGGCGACTAATCTACAAAAATTTGATGATTTAATCCCGTTACAAAGTGATTTTTCCGATTTTATTGGTGAGCTGTATGATTACGCGCAACAGACACAATTAGCCATTCATCAGATTAGTTATAACTCCGAATATGAGAAAGATAGTGCTAATAAATTGCTGCGTTATGGGTTGAATTTTTCAGTTAATGGCGATTATGCCCAAGTTAAAAAGTTTATCCATTTGCTCGAAAATGCACCGCGAATTTTGTTGATTGATAAAATTTCCATGAGTGGAAGTGGTACTAAAAAAGGTGCTTTAAATAAGGTAGATTTGCAGATTGAATTGGCCACCTACTTTCAAGGGAGGGCGGTGTGAGTCGAGGGCAAATCGCTATATTGTTACTGCTTCTGCTTAGCCTGGCTGTGGCATACAGTTGGTTCGCTATGCCCAGGCAGCGTCGGGTTCCTATGGGCGTAAGTTCTTCATCCACAACTACGCAATTACCTCAAAATAGTTCAGCAGTAGGAACTCCGGTTGCTGCCGATATTGATTTTTCTGCTACAGGTACCAGTCAATACAAAAAGCCTAAAAAGAATCTTTTTGGCCCTCTGTATCTTGCTCCAGTGGTGGTAAAGCGCTCACCGCCGCCTCCAGCAAAGATTAAGAAAGTAAAGCCTAAGGTGACCTTGCAGAAAGTTTTGCCGGTTTTTACTCCACCAGTGGGGCCACCACCACTGCCCCCGTTAACGGTTTTAGGATATTTGGACAAGTCCGGTGGACAAACGGTATTTTTGTCCTCATCTAAGGGGGACGTTTTTTTGGTTAAAGACGGGGATGCTTTTGCAGATAATCTTATAGTGACAGGTATCAATGAGCGCGAAATCACAATTGCTAGACAACATACTATGCAGCAAGTTGCCTTACCACTAGGTGAGGCTAAATCACAACGTTTGCCGAAGACATCACTTAAATCAAATCGCCCAGTATTTAACTTGCAAGCACAACCTAAATTGCCAAAAACACCTCTGTCCAACGGCCCTGCTCAGGGTAACGATCTTAGGGATTGATGATTTATTTCAGTAATAGGGAGATCATGACAAAACAAAAATCAAATACTAGTATGTTCTTAGGTTTATTCAGCTTGCTACTGTTGTTGCTTTTGGGCGGTTGTGTGGCGGGTAAAGCCTCTTTTGATAAGGGTAATAAAGCCCTCAATACACAGAGTTATGATCAAGCTGTGATGGAATTTCTTGCTGCGGTTGAAAGTGATCCAGCGAACCATGAATATCGGTTGAAGCTTAATAATTCAAGAAATAGAGCGGCTTTTTTACATAAAACCAAGGGCGATAACCTTGTCGCACAGCAACAATATGTACAGGCTTTGGAAGAATATCAATTGGCGACCGAACTTGATAGCTCCATGTATTCGGCATTTGATGGTTTGAAGTTTGCCCGCAGTCATCTTCAGGTTCAGAAGCTTGTTAACGATGCACAGGTTTTATTGCAGACCAATCAAAGGGCTCAAGCCAGAGATCTCGTTGCTAACGCCATTGCGATTCTTCCTAATTATTGGCCTGCGTTAGAATTGCAGGGAAAGATCAAACATAGCCAATATGCGTTAGTTGATGGAGTTGAGCTCGAGGTGACCTCAACTGAACCTATAGCCCTAAACTTTCGTGACACCAAATTGCCTGACGTGTTTGAAATTTTGACTAAACTTTCTGGCATCAATTTCATCCTCGATGAGGATGTCCGTAATAGCAAAACCACGTTGTTTCTTGAGCAAGCAACCTTTGCCCAGTCGCTAGAATTGCTGTTGCGAATGAATAAACTGGATAAAAAAATACTGAATAGCAAAACAATTATATTGTTTCCGAAAACCAGTGACAAACAGAAGCAATTTGCAGATCAAATTATTCAGACGTTTTACTTGTCCCATATTGACGCTAAAAAAGCGGTTAATTTATTGCGGACTATGCTTCAGGTGCGCAAAGTTTATGTCCAAGAAGACCTCAATGCTATCGTTATCAGGGATCAGCCAGAAGTTATAAAATTGGCACACAAGCTCCTTGAAGCAACCGATAGAGGAAATTCGGAAGTAGTTTTCGATCTTGAGTTGATTGAGGTTAATCATAGCGATACTAGAGAACTAGGCCTTAAATTAAGTAATTACTCTATTGGTGCAGGCCTTAGTGTGGTTGATTCAGGAAAAATTGTCTCCTCAAGCCTTAGAGCTGGGGCAGATACTATAGGTTTGATTGCTCCACTCGATAATTTGGATCCTTTTTATTCAATCCCAACAGCATCATTTAAGTTTATGAAGACGCTGATAGATGCCGAAATTTTGGCTAACCCTAAAATTCGGGTAAGAAATAAAGAAAAAGCTAAAGTCCACGTTGGTACCCGCGAACCAGTTATTACCGTGACCATCAATGACACTCAAACATCTGAGAATGTTCAGTATATAGATGTCGGGGTTAAACTAGATGTTGAACCAAGAATCCAACTAGATAAAACAATTGTGACAACTCTGGGTCTTGAAGTAAGCAATGTGTCAGGGCGTGAAAAAACTGAGAACGGGACAGTTGCTATTACTATCTCTTCAACTACTGCCAATACTGTCTTGACCCTTAAGGATGGTGAGCAAACAATTATCGGTGGTTTGATTCGCAACGACAGTTCGGTCACCAAAAGTATGATTCCGCTGTTGGGGGATATTCCGTGGCTGGGAGAGCTTTTTTCGGGCACCGATAAAACTGATATAAAGCGGGAAATACTGTTATCAATCACTCCTCATATTGTCAGGTCAGTACCGTTGCCCCAAGGTGATATTGCCAGTATTTGGTCTGGTGGTGAGGATGATCTGAAGTCTGGGCGTAATTTTGGTGCATTTGCTGAGGAATATACCTCTTCGGTCGGGCCGCAGGGCGGGGCAACTTTGTCTAAGCAGCCTGCTGGGGCAACTCAGTTAAGCAAGAATACTGGCAGCTTAGATACTGGTGCAGGGATTGGAACAACAGCAAACGTTGAATCTCCCGCAGCGGCCACTAATGCAAAAAACAAAATTGAGGCAGCTCAGCTCATTGAAGGTGAAATTGTCGAAGAAGAAGTGGTTGAAAGAAAACAGAAACCGACTTTTATAGTTATCGGCGAGGGGCAGGTAAAGCTTGGAGATGAATTTGATTTGAGCTTTATGGTTACCGATATCGAGAACCTGCGTAGTGCCCCTTTATATATTCAATATGATCCAGCTATAGTTGATTTAGTTGGTACAACGGAGGGATCTTTTTTGAATCGTGACGAGGTTGCAACGGTGTTCACCCACACTGTTCTAAAGCCCGGAGGGCGAATCATTGTCGGATTAAAGCAGGGTAGCAATGGTTCCGGAGTCTCTGGCGATGGGGAATTGTTTCAAATGAAATTTAGAGCCATAGCGGCTGGGAAAACCGCAATTACTCCTAGTCGGACAAATTTTAGGGGCCCGCAAGGTAAGCGGATATTGGTTAATTCTGTAGGCATAAAGATTGAAGTTTCCCCCTAGGGTATGAATCAAATGATGGTTGCAAAAATGACTAAAACTTCGGGATTAACCTTTATTGAGTTGGTGATTGCCATGGCGATTATGGCGACTTTGGCCGCAACTGTCATACCTATGGCAGAAGTTACCGTTACTCGCACAAAAGAGATTGAGTTGCGCCGCAACTTAAGGACTATACGCGACGCAATAGACCTATATAAGGCCGATTACACAAAAGCTGTAGCTGAAAAAAAGATTTTTGCCACTGTTGGTGAGTCTGGTTATCCAGAATCTTTGGAACAGCTGTTAGAAGGAAACGATTGGGGAGGGCTGTACCCATTTAAAAAAAAATATTTACGCCGTATCCCCAACGATCCATTTGATCGTGACGACTATGGCTGGGGGCTGCGATCTTATGTAGATGAAGCTGATTCAAATGTTTGGGGTGGGGATGATATTTATGATGTCTATAGTCAAAGCGATGCTGTAGCTTTGGATGGTAGTTTTTATCGCAAATGGTGATGTTCATACCTTAAGAGAATTTGTGAGTATGTCTAAATGAAATTATGGCTGAAAAAAATGCTTAAATATACTAAGAATCACCAAGGATTTACCTTGTTAGAGCTAATAGCGGTAATGGCAATCATTTCAATTCTTGCTGCTATTGCAGTTCCCAGCTACAAACGAAGCCAAATTAAAGCAAAAGAGTCGGTATTAGCCGAAGATCTATATCAGATGCGTCGCTCCATTGATGCTTATTTTGCTGACCACGGCAGTTATCCCGATGATATTAACCAACTAGTTGAAAGTAAGTACATCCGTGCCGTACCGCGTGATCCTTTTACTTATAGGACTAACAGTTGGAATTGTTTTTCTCCCGAACCTGCTTATAATGGGCAATTGGCTGAAGGTGGCTGTTTTGATATCAAGAGCGGCAGCGATCTTGTCGGTCTCAATGGCATACCATATCAGGAATGGTGATGGCAGTTCCCCTCCTTTAAAATTGATCATTTCTCCTTGTAATTGACACTCAAGTAGATTTTTATGTTCCGTATATGAAGTTGGACAACGGAATGGGGAAATGGCAGACTGACTTGATGTAATGCCTGTTTGTTGTTCTACAATAGTATTTGTCAGGATCTTTCCGTCTGGATTGTTTCATAATTAAAGGATACGTTATTACTATGTTAAGAGGTCCATTGATTAGACTCCTGCCGGTTGTTTTTTTTGTTTTGTTACTATTTATCCACCCAGTGTTTGCTGTCACCTCTCGTGACTCAACTGCTCTTGTTCTTAGTCCAGAAGAAATCTCTTTTCTGGAAAACCATCCTGTTCTCCGTGTCAGCAATGCACTAGATTTTCCCCCTTTTGATTTTGCAGTTTTCGGTCGATCGCGAGGCTACAGTGTTGATCTGCTTAATCTTCTTGCCGAACGGATTGGTCTCAAGCTCAGTTATGTCAATGACTATTCTGGGGAGCGACGTTTAGAGCAGTTTAGGCAGGGACAACTAGATTTAATCCATACTATTGATCGAACTTCAGACCGAGAGTCTTACGGGCGTTTTTCGATCCCTTATTTTCAATATAAAAATTACTTTATTGCTAATAGTGACACTCGAGCTATAACTGATATCAGTCAGCTCTATGGAAAAACTCTTGCTGTGACCAAGGGTGGTGATCTCGAAAAGTATGTCTCTTTGCAACATTCTGAAGTGAACCTGTTGCCTGTGGAGGATTATTCCCAGTTACTGGAAGCTGTGTCTAATGGTCAGGCCGAGGCGATGGTTGGCAAGGCGCCTGCTGTATCCTATATGATGCAGAGATCCAGAGTGACTGATTTGTTTTTTTCTGGCTGGTTCAAGAAGTTCGATCACGGAGAGAGTCGGAAACTGCATTTTATGGCGCAACCGAACGCACCAGAACTTATTTCGATGCTTAACAAAGCGTATAGCTCGTTAGATCTCCGTCAGCTTAATGCGCTTGAAGATAAATGGTTAAGTGCACCGCCAGTGGTTCAGACTCAAGTTGTTTTGACCCCTGAAGAGCAGCAGTTTATTAAGGATCATCACGAAATTGTTCTAGCTAGTGGTGACTCCTTCGAGCCTTTTACTATTTTAAACGCAGATGGCAGCATTAGTGGCTTTGATGTTGATATCATGAGTTTGGTGAGTGAACGAACCGGATTAAAAGTCAGGTTTTCCCTCGGTAATTGGGATAAGATGCAGCAGCAAGCACGAAAGCGACAATTGGATGGTCTCAGCTCTGCGGTGATTACTGAACTACGCAAAAGCTACCTTAACTTCTCCGTAGGATATATAAAGTATTATGCAATGGTTATTGTTAAAGAAGGTAATCCCAAAAAAATTAGGACTCTTGCGGATCTTAACGGTAAACGAGTTGCGCTACAGACTGGTAATCAAGGTTTTGAACAATTGGCTTTGGACACAGGCCAGAAACTTGATTTTGTATACTATGACACCCTGCATGATTTAATTAGGGCAGTCGTTGCCGAAGAGGTTGATTTTACTATTTTGGATGAAGCCTCAAAATATATGGCACAAAAATTGGGGCTAAAAAATTCCATCGAAGAAGCTTTTATCGTCGGTAATGAACCGGTTGAGATGTTTTTGGGTTTACGCAACGATTATCCACAACTTCTGAGCATTGTAAACAAAGGACTGGCCTCAATAACCAGCAAGGAAGCGCACGAAATCAGGAAAAGATGGTTTGGTAGTACTTCTCAGCCTAAAGAACTAGCAGTGAAAATGGTTTCGTTGACAGTGGCAGAGAAAAATTACTTAAAACAAAAATCGGTTCTTAACGTTTGTGCTAATCCCGCTGGAATGCCACTAGAACAGATCGATAAAAATAATCAGCACGACGGCATGGCCAAAGATTTGTTAGTTGCCTTAAGTGGTTCTCTTGGCATCAGTACACAATTAGTGGTGGCCCAAACCTGGGCCGAGTCATTGGCTGCAATTGAAAGCCGTAAGTGCGATCTTATGACTTTGGCTCAAGAAACGCCAAGGCGGAGACACTATCTTGACTTTACTACACCCCTGTTAACTGTCCCCTATGTCATTGTTACCAGCAATGACAAAGAGTACATTGTTAATGTAGGTGACCATCAAGATAAGACCTTTGCTGTCGTTAAGGATATTTCTATTGTCGAGCACTTGCTCCAGCGTTACCCGTCAATTAAGCTGTTAGAGGTTGCTACCCCCGCAGAGGGGTTGGCTGCCGTTGAAGATAAAAGGGTTTACGGCTTTATCGGTATCGGGTTTGTCGCCAGAGCGTTAATCCAGAAAAACCTTCTATCTAATCTCAGGTTCTCTGGCCATGTAACTCTGGACAGTAACTTGTCGGTAGCAACCCGCTCTGATGAGCCTTTGTTACATTCTATTTTACAAAAAGCCGTCAACCTGCTCAGTGAAAAAGAGACTCAACGTATTTATGATCGCTGGGTTGCTGTTAAATATGAGACGCTGGTCAATTATTTATTGTTGATTAAGATCGGGGCAGGAATTCTTGTTTTTGTCGCGGCCATTTTGTTCTGGACCTATACTTTAAGAAGTGAACGCAATAGGACAAGGACTGCACTTATTGCGGTTGGAAAAGAAAAACAACGCACTGAACAGGCTCTACATGCTGAGCGTGAAGCTATACAGCAGAACCTTAATTTTGTCGATATGATATCACATGAATACCGAACTCCACTATCGGTACTCAGCAGCAGTATCGACCTGTTGGAACGGAAGGTCTCATTAGATGACAGCCTCAATCAAGGGAAACAACTGGCAATGATGCGTAAATCTACCGACCGATTACGCAATATATTTGATGTTTCGCTGAATGAAAAACGGATTAATGACGCTATTATTACACTCGATAAGGATATTATAGACCTAGATGCGCTGGTCGCAGTGCTGAACACTGCCGTCGATTACGTCGGTAACCTGCACCCAGAACATTGTATTCAATTCAATAATCAAATTCTACATCCCCATATGCTGCGGTTGACGGCGGATATTGAATTGCTCAATATTGCGCTGTCCAATCTGCTCGATAACGCATGTAAATACTCATCGTCAGGTACGTTAATTTCTCTGGGATTAAAATTAATCGGAGAATCAGCGGAACTGATAATTGAGGACCAAGGCGCTGGTATTCCTGATGAAGATATCAATCATATCTTCGAAAAGTATTATCGGTCCAACATCGTCGGCGAAAAAAATGGAGCTGGTGTAGGCTTGTTTTTGGTCAAAAAGATTATCGATCTACATCAGGGGGGGATTCTAGTTGAATCTACGTTAGGTAGCGGCACTAAGGTAACAATTGAACTGAAATTGATCGGCCTTGATAATGACAGAAATACTCCATGAGTAAATAGAAAGTCATCACTATAGGATATCTGAATTTAAATGGACCTCTGTTGTGAAATTTAGAGACCTCTTTGTTGATTGTTACATCACGCTGGCTATGGTCCAAGATGTTTATTTGCTATTCATGTTAATAAAATAGAATAAAGGGTAGTTATGGGGGATTTAGATATAGTGGTTACACTGTCAATCTTGTAGAGGTAATAAAAGCAATGACCTTCTGGCATGCGATACTCAGAAATGTTGTAGTGAATTTATTAATCTAAGTCTGTGACTCAGAGGATGAGCAAAGAATAAGTTGAGTTGTTAATAAAGACTATATACATGCTTATTGAATATGGACCATCACTGTCGATAAGCAACTTGTTAAAAGATTAAAAAAGGGGGATTTTACATCTACTTCTAAATCAATATTGAGTTACACCGCCGCTATTGGGGTAAATATTTGTTGGCTGTCGATCTTGGAGCACTGGTAATATTAACAAACCAACGGCTTGCTGCGCTAGTATCTGCCAAAGGAGCGGATCTGTTAGTTTGGTGTGGAAATGGTTTAAAACTTAGTGTGATGATGCTTTATTATATTTAAAAATTCCCGCCTGAGGTAACTTAGAATACTTCTTTGAGGCCGATTTAATGCTTTGTGCCTGTGGATGTTATTATTCTATGTACCAGTATATTTACCTGTATAGGTTTGTTATTTGTTATTTCTTAAGATTATAATTGTATCTAATTTGTTGATGTTTTGTAATAATATATAGAAGTTAGAGATAAATTAGAAATTTTTTGGGGGGGCAAAAGGGATTTTCCTTAACCTTAATGAATATGATAGACCAATCACATAAGAATATTTTTTTGCGACCTGGAGATATGGCGCTTGCTGCTGATCCGACTGTTGCTGTTACCGTGTTGGGTTCTTGTATT
>JADGED010000399.1 GCA_016744555.1 Desulfuromonadaceae bacterium | reverse complement strand
GTCCACACCACCAAATCCGATGTCGTATGCCCAGCCGTCCCCACCGAAGACCCAGAAGGACTTCTTGGTGAAGAGGTCTGCCTGGGCAGCGATCTCGTCGATGAGGTCATCATCAAGGGGCTCTACAACGAGGAGGGCTTCCATGGTCTGACCGGCTTTCTTGCAACCGTCGGCGTCGCCCATGTTGGCTACCCACTCACCCATGGCGGCCTTGAGCTCTTCAGAGATCTCAAGTTCCATGGCTGCGAGGATCTGATGCTTCAGGGCGGTACGACGGTGAACGATGGCCACCTGCTTGCCGTAACCGAATTCAGCTGCATCCTCAAAGAGGGAGTTGGCCCATGTGGGACCGAACCCGTCTTTGTTCACACAATAAGGTGAAGAGGGAGCTGAAGAGGCCCAGATGGAAGAACAACCGGTGGCGTTTGCAATGTGCATGCGATCGCCAAAGAGCTGGGTGATGAGCTTCACATAAGGGGTCTCGCCACAACCGGCGCAAGCACCGGAGAACTCGAGGAGGGGCTTCTGCAGCTGGCTGCCTTTGACGCTGGTCTTGGGCATGACGTCGTCTTTGAATTCAACCGTCTGGGAGAAATCATAGTTGGG
>JADGED010000398.1 GCA_016744555.1 Desulfuromonadaceae bacterium | reverse complement strand
AGGATAGAGTGCGAGTTCTCCAGTTCGCAATCTTAAGTCGTGACATGATTATGAAAACTCTAGTTGAACTAGATGCTGAAATTTTGACAAAAGAAACGGCTACTCAGCAGGCATATATTTCAGCTTTAGCTGATCGAACTCGAATCAATGTGACGCGGAGGATGGACAGATTTACTCTGTCTATAGTCGATAAAGATCCAAAATTTGCCCAACAGTTTATTAATACTTTAGTTGGTCTTTACGTTGAGGAGAATATATCTGCTAAACGTGAAGAAACCTACGGTGCGAACCGTTTTCTACAAGAACAAATTGAAATTTTTAAGGAAAAGCTTGAAGGAGCAGAAGATAACATCATTGCATATCGTAAAAAGAAGGGGGTTTATTTTTCAATTGATGAAGGAGCTGCTCTAGTAGAAATCCGTGAGCGACTGCAACAGGTTGAGGAAATTGAATTAACTCGGGATACCTTGTTGGGACGCAAATCTCAACTACAAGAACAATTAAACTCGTTATCCCCGACAGTTGATATCGTCAGTGAAACAGAAGAAGGTAACCGTCTTGTTTCAATGGAAACTCGTCTTAGCACTCTATTGCTCCGTTACACTG
>JADGED010000397.1 GCA_016744555.1 Desulfuromonadaceae bacterium | reverse complement strand
CTGCCGGATAGGCAGCTCAGAAAAAAAACAATTCAAGAGAAATGCGATTGGCTTCGTTCACTGCCGGATAGGCAGCTCAGAAACCTGTGTTACAGGGTCGGGGTGCTGAATAGTGGTTCACTGCCGGATAGGCAGCTCAGAAATGATGGGGTTATAGAGAAAAACGTCGGCAAATGTTCACTGCCGGATAGGCAGCTCAGAAATCTATCCTGATCCAGTGACTAGGATCTTCTTTGTTCACTGCCGGATAGGCAGCTCAGAAATGATAAGCAGTACTGCGCATTTCATCACTAAAGTTCACTGCCGGATAGGCAGCTCAGAAAATTATAAATATACCAGCGATCACCACCTTGCTGTTCACTGCCGGATAGGCAGCTCAGAAACTGTTGCGGAAACTTTTGACCGGCTAGCTGGGGTTCACTGCCGGATAGGCAGCTCAGAAAATATCCAGTCCTGTCGATCCGACCGTAATATAGTTCACTGCCGGATAGGCAGCTCAGAAAAACGTCACCAAGCATTTCAACGCTTAAATTAAGTTCACTGCCGGATAGGCAGCTCAGAAATAGCTGAAATAGAGTATAATCAGCAGTGTGACGTTCACTGCCGG
>JADGED010000396.1 GCA_016744555.1 Desulfuromonadaceae bacterium | reverse complement strand
CCCCGAGGAAGATTCGGTTGATTTTAAAGCTGGATTGTTTGATGAGGAGAAAAAAAACGGTAATATCCTCGATATCGCCCTAATCGATCTACCACATATCTCCAACTTTACCGATGTGGATGCCTTGCGGATAGAAGCAGATGTGCAGGTGCGTCGGGTTTGTCAGGTTGCTGATCTTGGTCAGCCTGATGCGATTATCCTGCCGGGTACGAAGAATGTTGTAAGTGATCTCGACTATCTGATCAAATCAGGATTGGCCGATGCCGTTCGTCAATTGGCCGAAGCAGGTGGAACCGAGATTGTCGGTATCTGCGGTGGTTACCAACAGCAGGGTGAAAAAATTGACGATCCTCATGCGATTGAATCTTCTGGACAAACTTGCCAGGGATTGGGGTTGTTGGCGATGAATACGATTTTACAACCTGATAAGGTTATGATCCGCTGTCAGGCGACTCACTTATCCGCGAATGAAACATTATCAGGTTATGAAATTCATCACGGAATCAGCATAGGAAACAACCTTCAACCTCTAATTTCTCGTGAAGACGGAATGATCATTGGTAGTTGTATGGCAGGGCGAGAAGATATCTGGGGAACTTATCTCCATGGCGTATTTGATGC
>JADGED010000395.1 GCA_016744555.1 Desulfuromonadaceae bacterium | reverse complement strand
TTGCCGTTTAGCTCTTCTAAAAAAGTTAATATGTTCACTGCCGGATAGGCAGCTAAGAAACGATCAGCAGAGACACAACCGGTACTTTCGTCGTTCACTGCCGGATAGGCAGCTAAGAAAATCCAAGCATTTGCCCGCCGAGTATTCCACCAGTTCACTGCCGGATAGGCAGCTAAGAAAACCCCGACGCTTGTTGCCCCGTTGCTACAAACGTTCACTGCCGGATAGGCAGCTAAGAAATTAGCTTAGGTACGTATTTAACTTTTGCCTCAGTTCACTGCCGGATAGGCAGCTAAGAAAACAAAACCGGACGGCGTTTGGCTGTCCGCTGGGTTCACTGCCGGATAGGCAGCTAAGAAATTGCCAAACTGCTTAAGCACACTACTTTTAACGTTCACTGCCGGATAGGCAGCTAAGAAAATTGCGTGTATCCTTTTCCTGAGTCCCCACGGGTTCACTGCCGGATAGGCAGCTAAGAAAAGCAATGGTCAAGACTTCCTTGACAGCTGCGCGTTCACTGCCGGATAGGCAGCTAAGAAAATAATCTTAACAAAACCACCCTTATCCACACAGTTCACTGCCGGATAGGCAGTCACGTATACACATCTGACCCTCCCGACGATCTTACGC
>JADGED010000394.1 GCA_016744555.1 Desulfuromonadaceae bacterium | reverse complement strand
CCTATGGAGCAGTTCTTACTAAGATATTCAATTCACCTAAAAAAGTACTGCTAATAACTGTTAAAACTAACACAGAAAATTACCATAGTTTAACTACACCTACAAGCTTTTTGTCTGAGATTTTAGCCTTCTACAGCAGTTCTACTCGCAAAACGCTACCACCATCTAAGCCAGCAGCTTTCTCATTTGAGCGCCGCATACCAACTAGCCAGATTATTTTACCGTTGCTGACCAAAATAGGCACCTGATGGCGCCTTTCTAGCTCTATCATATTATCAGAGAAAATTCGCTTTAAACGCTTCCTCCCATTCATCCCCTGAGGGACAAACAGATCTCCCGGCAACCAACTTCTCACTTGCAATTCTGGCCCCAAACCGCTTGCTGGAAACTCTACGACACAAGCAGATTCACCTTCTTGCTCATCACCTATAGTTGCTCTTAAGACTCTGCCATCAGGCAACTCAACTTCTCCGGGAAGAGGTAACACAAATTCAAAAGGGGTTGATGCTTGCGGTTCTTCACGGCGTAGCCATAGATTTTCGTAACGCCTAGCGACCCAACAATCGGGCAAATCAATCTGCGCCTGACTACGGTTCTGCAGTAATAAATCTTCAACTGCCTGCAAATGTACC
>JADGED010000393.1 GCA_016744555.1 Desulfuromonadaceae bacterium | reverse complement strand
ATCCTGTTCAGGCAGATCTGCAGATTGAACAAACGTTGAGTCAGTTAGATCTAAATCCGCATGACAAACTGGAAACATTATCAGGCGGATTAAAACGCCGGGCCCTATTAGCATCAGCACTTGTACAAAACCCTGACCTTCTACTGCTCGACGAACCCACCAATCACCTTGATATCGATGCAATCTGCTGGCTCGAAAGCTTTCTACTGCGACTGCGAAAGAGTCTGATTTTCATCAGCCATGACCGCTCATTCACTCGTAAGCTGGCCACCCGAATCTTTGAACTGGATCGTGGTCATATTCACGATTATCGCTGTAACTATGCAACATTTCTTGAACGCCGGCAGGACGTCCTGCATTCCGAAGAAAAAGACTGGGCTCGTTTTGATCAAAAGTTAGCAGAAGAAGAAATTTGGATTCGTAAAGGAATTAAAGCACGTCGAACTCGTAACATGGGGCGAGTACGTGACCTGCAAAAAATGAGATCAGAACGTCAGCAACGCAGAGAGCGGACGGGGAATGTCCGCTTACAACTGGACGAAGCCTCAAAAAGTGGCAAAATTGTCATTGACTCAGAACAGCTCAGCTACCATTACGATGATAGTGGAAAACTGGTCATCGAGAATCTAGATCTACGTA
>JADGED010000392.1:286-640 GCA_016744555.1 Desulfuromonadaceae bacterium | reverse complement strand
ATTGGATATTCATTAAAATGGATAATTATTTTGGATTACTATTAGTTTTGGGCCCGAAAAGAGTTAAAAAAACGAAAAAAGGGTCGTAGATTTTCATCTACGACCCTTGTCTTTTCTTTGGTAGCGAGAGAGAGAATTGAACTCCCGACACTGCGGATATGAGCCGCATGCTCTAACCAACTGAGCTATCTCGCCATCAAAATGTATATGAACAAGAGGTGGTAGCGAGGGAGAGAATTGAACTCCCGACACTGCGGATATGAGCCGCATGCTCTAACCAACTGAGCTACCTCGCCATCTCTTGTACGCCGCACTTCGTTGCGACGGAAACGTGTTTAAGGAAATATCAAACAC
>JADGED010000392.1:0-276 GCA_016744555.1 Desulfuromonadaceae bacterium | reverse complement strand
TAATCGGTACCACGCGAAAGGTCTGAACGTCATCTTGCCAACAAGTGTGATGAATGTCTTAACTGCAATTAATGCTGAAAGAAACGAGACTATGAATCCTACAGCAAAAAAAGGAATATCGGCAGTAGTGAAGAGTTGATAATTTTTCAACACGTCATAGCCGGTTGCAGCAAACATAATAGGCACGGCAGCTAAAAAAGAATATTCCGCGGCAAGAGTACGGCGTGCTCCGAGGAGCATGCCGCCCATAATGGTAGCTGCAGATCGGGAAAAGCC
>JADGED010000391.1 GCA_016744555.1 Desulfuromonadaceae bacterium | reverse complement strand
GAAGATGTTGATTATTCGGTCAGTGGACATGATTATAATATCTGCCTTGAGCGTGACAGGGTGCGTGATTTTGCAACGTTGATGCTTGCGGAAGGTTTTTATCTGGTTGATCTGATGGCAGTACATGTGACCCCGGCTATCGAAGTGGTTTACCAATTTGCCCATTTTGAAACTCGTTGCAGGGTTCTGGCACGTGCTTTTGTTGATGAAAACAGTGAAACCCCGACTATCTGCGATATCTATCAGGGAGCCAATTGGCATGAGCGTGAGACTCGCGATTTCCATGGTGTGGTGTTTGTTGATCATCCCTACCTCCACCCGCTGATTCTGGCAGAAGAGGATGTTGACCTGAAGCCTCTGTTGAAAAAAGAGGGAGCGCTTAAAGGTGTTGACGCTGTAAGGCGTAAACCGCCTGAGCCTGCACCCGAGCCAAAACCTAAAGTCAAGCCTGAGGCTGCAGAAGCTAAACCTGAAGCCGCCAAAAGTCAGGAGCAAAGCTGATGGCTATGGATGTAGAAATACTGGAAGATCCCAGACATCACCGTTATGTTTTGAATATGGGGCCACAACACCCAAGTACTCATGGCGTATTGCGGGTGTTGCTGGAACTTGAAGGTGAGTACGCGATGGAGCTATTGCC
>JADGED010000390.1:283-643 GCA_016744555.1 Desulfuromonadaceae bacterium | reverse complement strand
ACCATCGCCGGCGGAATGTTGCCTAAAGTCGATTGCGCTCTGGATGCCGTCACCGGTGGTGTGAAAATGTCACTGATTATTGATGGCAGGGTGGATCATGCGTTGATGCTGGAAATGTTCACCGATGCAGGGGTTGGGACGCAGATCAGGGTGTGATCGCCTGGTGGCTTATTGCCGTCATTTCAGCGGTGTTGACGAACAAACGGCAATAATTTTACGGTATTAGGAAGAAACCGGGAAATATCGGCATAAAAGCGTATAAATAGCCCTTTTTCGTCGTTTTTTATGATCGCAAATCGAATACAATCGCCGCCCCTTTTTAGCGCGCTGATTGCGCCATACGTCGCATGAAAGATCTAA
>JADGED010000390.1:0-273 GCA_016744555.1 Desulfuromonadaceae bacterium | reverse complement strand
CGCCATTATTGCCCACGTTGATCACGGCAAGACAACCCTCGTTGATCGCTTGTTGCAACAATCTGGCACCCTTGGTGATCGATTTGGCCCGGTAGAGCGCGTGATGGACGCTAATGATTTGGAAAAAGAGCGTGGCATTACCATCCTCTCCAAGAATACCGCGATACGCTGGAATGATTATCGCATCAACATTGTTGATACACCCGGACACGCGGATTTTGGTGGCGAGGTAGAGCGCGTATTGTCGATGGTAGACAGCGTACTGTTGTTGGT
>JADGED010000038.1 GCA_016744555.1 Desulfuromonadaceae bacterium | reverse complement strand
CTATAGAAGTAATATGCCCTAAGTGTCGTCATACCGAAATTATCTATTTTCCGGTTGAGGACCTCCCCCTTTGCCCTAATTGCAACATTAGAATGTCGATAAATGAACTTTTGGATGAAGGTAAGTCGTACTAATTCTTTACCGTAGGAAATATTCATTTAACTTTTTTATTTAATTTATGGAGAAAACAATGAAACAAGTAAAATTTTTAATTGCTGGCTTGTTAGCGCTTGCGCTTGTACTTCCAAGTATTGCTACTGCAGATACTCTTGATGAAATCCAGGATCGTGGCATTTTAAGAGTAGGCATGGAACCAGGCTATATGCCTTTTGAAATGACCAATCAGCGTGGAGATATTATTGGTTTTGATGTTGATATGGCCAAGGGAATGGCTAAAGCTATGGGCGTTAAACTTGAGCTAGTTAGTACCGCTTGGGACGGAATCATCCCAGCGCTTCTAACCAAGAAATATGACATAATTATGAGTGGCATGACAGTTACTCAGGAAAGAAACCTGAAAGTTAATTTTGCCGATCCCTATATTGTTATTGGCCAAACAATAATGATAAAAAATGAACATGCTGATAGCGTCAAATCGTATAAAGACCTTAACAGTAAGAATTTCACAGTTGGTTCTAAACTTGGTACTACAGGTGAAAAAGCTACCAAGAGAATGATTCCAAATTGTACATACATCTCTTTTGATACAGAGCAAGAAGGCGTTACTGATCTTGTAAACGGTAAAATTGATGCTTTTGTTTACGATTTTCTATACATGGAAATTGCTTACAAGCAAAAAGGGGAAGGAAAACTTACTTACCTTGACACTCCATTTACTTACGAACCACTTGGCTGGGCTGTTCGGCGCGGCAATCACGATTTCCTTAATTGGCTCAACAATTACATGACCCAAATTAGAAGCGATGGTACCTATGACAAAATTTATGAAAAATGGATACTAAGCAATGCATGGGAAAAGCAGCTCCAAAAATAATTAGATCTTCTATCAAAATGATACGGGGTATGTATTTAATTTTACATTCTCCGTATTTTTGTTTGTTACTAACATAAGTTCAGCTCAGAGAAAGACCTAGTAACGTGAATACAAATAAAAAAAACCGGCTCTGGTGGACACTGACAATACTGGTTCTACTTGGTGTAGTAGCAGGTCTTTGGGCAGCTACCAATAGAATAGATTATACCTGGCGCTGGAATCGAGTTCCGCAATACTTTGTCTATAATAATGAAGACATAAAAAAAATAACCTTTGATGGCACCGTCTCTAAGATTGAAAGAAACGGCAACAAGACAACCGTTACAGTACAAGGCGACGATGACACTATCGGAACCTTTATTGTTGACACGAAAAATCTCAACCTTAACGTTGACGATTACCTCATGGAAGATGATGTTGTCGGGAGTACTTCTGAACTAAAGGCCGGACCTTTATCTGTTGGGCTTTGGGTCACAATTTGGATATCTGCTGTAGCGAGCGTTATAGGACTGGTTATTGGTGTTATTACTGGCCTATGTCGAGTTTCACAAAACCTAACCCTACGTCAACTATCAATAACTTACATTGAGATCATTCGCGGTACGCCATTACTGGTACAGCTATTCATCTTTTATTTCTTCCTTGGAACAGTTCTCGACATTGGTAGAGAAGCATCGGGCATATGCGCATTGGGAATTTTTGCTGGTGCCTATGTTGCCGAAATTATCCGTGCGGGAATACAATCAATCCCAAAAGGACAGATGGAAGCAGCTCGCTCCCTCGGAATGAATGTCCCTCAAGCTATGGTCTATATTATTTTGCCACAGGCATTTAAACGTACCCTGCCTCCATTAGCGGGACAATTTATTAGCTTAATAAAAGATTCATCACTGGTTTCAGTTATAGCAATAACGGACCTAACTAAGAGCGGCCGTGAAGTTATAACCTCTACCTTTGCAGTCTTTGAAATCTGGTTTGTCGTTGCATTTCTTTACCTGATATTAACATTCAGTTTATCGCAAGTTGTTTCTTGGGTTGAGCGGAGGCTAGCAGTCAGTGATTAAAACAGTAGATTTAGAAAAAGTTTATAACGGTAGAGGGCAAGAAGTCCGTGCTGTAGATGGCATAACAACACATATCAAAGAGGGTGAAGTTGTTGTTGTTATTGGCCCTTCTGGATCAGGCAAGTCGACTTATTTACGTTGCTTAAATGGGCTAGAAACTTTAACCGGTGGCCATGTTCATGTCGACGGTATTGATCTTGCCGACCGTAAAACAGATATGAATAAAGTACGTCGTGAAGTCGGTATGGTTTTTCAGCAATTTAACTTATTCCCCCATAAAACAGTTCTCGAAAATTTGGTTTTAGCACAAACTAAAGTGCGTAAACGAAAGAAAAAAGAAGCTGAAAAAAAAGGTCGGGAATTATTAAAAAAAGTCGGAATATCTGATAAAGAAGCTAACTACCCAAGCCAGCTTTCTGGTGGCCAACAGCAACGTGTTGCTATAGCTAGAGCACTAGCTATGGATCCAAAAGTTATGTTATTTGACGAACCAACTAGTGCGCTTGATCCAGAGATGGTCGGTGAAGTACTTGAAGTAATGAAACAACTAGCCCGTGAAGGGATGACTATGGTTGTTGTTACTCACGAAATGGGTTTTGCCAGAGAAGTGGCTGATCGTGTTTTATTTATCGATTATGGAAAACTAATCGAAGAAGGTACACCAGAGCATTTTTTCACCGAACCAAAAGAAGAACGAGCCAAGATGTTTTTACGGCAAGTTCTATAAAATGGTGAAGTCGCATTAAATTACTTTTAAGGGCGCTTTCGGGCGCCTTTTTTTATGATAGTTTTTTTATATGAATAGCAACAATTCCACTCCAGAACTAGCTCATACCATACGTGATGGTATTCGCGCCGCTTGGCCAATCTGCCTTGGCTATATCCCCATAGGTCTAGCACTTGGTGTTCTAGCACAACAAGC
Organism: Desulfuromonadaceae bacterium; assembly: GCA_016744555.1. Classification (GTDB taxonomy): domain Bacteria; phylum Desulfobacterota; class Desulfuromonadia; order Desulfuromonadales; family Geopsychrobacteraceae; genus Desulfuromusa. Next base: position 12,392 of record JADGED010000038.1, on the reverse strand, counting down.
AGGATTGCCGTGGTGGGCTATTGCAATGATGTCTACTATTGTTTTTGCTGGTAGTGCGCAATTTATCTGTGTTGCAATGTTGGCTGCAGGGGCATCTATATCAACAATTATCATTACAACCTTAGTGGTAAACTTACGTCATACCCTGATGAGTTCAGCCCTTGCTGTACACCTGCGCGGCGTAAACCGCTTCTTTTTAACTCTTTTTTCATATGGGATAACCGATGAAAGCTTTGCCATCAATATGGCTAAGTTCCGTACCGGAAAATGGGATCGATGGAGCGCATTAACTGTCAATCATGCAGCAAATATGGTTTGGGTAATCGCTACAATTAGTGGAACACTCTTAGGACAACTTATCCCTGCAGGAGCATTTGGTATCGACTATGCTTTGACCGGAATGTTTCTGTGCTTACTGGTATTTCAATTTCAAGGTCGTATTTATATTTTTACAGCAATCTTATCAGCCCTAATAGCTACAATTTGGTACCTCTACATCCCTGGTGATTCCTATATTGTTGGAGCCGCAATATCCGCAGCAACTATTGGCTATTTAGCTCAAAAAAGAAATACGGGTAAGGCATGAACTTTTCAGAATACTTATTATTATTTGGTGGCATGGGACTTGTCACTTACCTTCCTCGCGCCCTGCCCCTAATTTATTTAGCCCATAAACAACTGCCGCAAGGTTTAATTGACTGGCTTAGCTTTATTCCAGTAGCAGTATTAAGTGCACTATTAGCACCAGCATTATTTATAAATACTACCGAACGTAGCTTATCAATGGGAAAACTAGAACTACTGGTGGCAATTCCAACTCTGATCTTTGCAATAAAGACACGAAGCCTTGGCGGTACAGTACTTGTAGGTATGTTTCTATATTGGATAGGCGGATTAATAATTTAAATTCATAAACAAGAGCTGCAAAACGATTAAAAGTTAGCAGCTCTTGTCATACGTTAATAATCAAACAGTTACTTTGTTAGTAACAAGTCATAGGAGATGGTGAATCAGAAGCATAGTCATGTAAAAACTGATTAATATCATTCAGATCACTTTCAGGGAGTTTTTTCAAATCATCACCAGGATGATCAATTGCTTTATTTTTAAAATAGTCATCCCATTGTGCCATAGTTCTGGTTAGCGGAGCCATTTCTTCACCATGACAAAGCTTACAAGTTTTTTTAAATAAATACTTACCTTTTTGTGGGTTGCCTTCTGCAATCGCAAAATTGGCAACAAGCAGCAATAGAACACTTAAAAGTAAAACCTTTTTCATCTTGTACCTCCTCAATTATTTGACAATTCCATACAGTTGAAATAACAAATCTAATTATTAGATATCATACATGAAGCAAAATTAAAAGAATTAATCTATTTTATAAAGTCTACACTGGTAATCATTTGTTCATTCAAATTGAAGTGTGCATTTAACTTACAAACTCCTTTAGCTTTCATGATAGTTATTAGCAATTCCAATATTGATCTTTAGCAAAAAAACACGTAGTCTCAACGCCTCCGTTTAAACTGAATTGTACTTATATTTAGTTAGACCGATTATTTTTTTATTTTACTTGGAGCAAGAATGAAATTAACAGGAAAACAAGCGCGTTATCTGCGTGGGTTGGGTCATCATCTAAAACCAGTAGTAATGATTGGCAAGGACGAAGTCAATGAAGCTACAATTAACGCTACCGATGAAGCGTTGACCATTCATGAATTAATCAAGGTCAAGTTACAAGAAGGCTGTATTGCAGACCGTAAAGATGTTGCAGCAGAATTAGCAGAAGCGACAGGTTCAGCCGTTGCCCAGATTCTAGGGAAGATATTTCTCCTCTATCGTGAGTCGGAAGACAAAAAGATTAAGCTTCCTGCGGTCAAATAGTCTGCAATGTTTGAGTTCGATCTGAATCAAGAACCACTTACAAATCTAGAGTTAATCGCAGAACAAAAAAAAGTTAAAGCAATACGTAAACAACAGATAAAATACTCATGTATTTCCGATGTTTCCCACGCCTTTGTCTTTATTGCTCTCTATTTAAATCAAGCTTTGACTGGTTATGCTATAGCGGTTGCCATTGCCATTAGTACTGTATGTGCCATGGTAGTCGCTATGGCTGGTAAACACGCCTTAAAGGTAACCGACAAAATCTCCATTGGGGTTATCACCATAGTTGCAACCTTAGCTACTGGGCTCATTTTGTCCTTAGTTATGCGTCAACAATTCCTTGGAACCATTATTGCCAGCCTGCTAACTGGTTCTATCGTTATAGTTGGAGCAACGTTAGGTAGAAAAATCAAAAAAGTGATGGTTGCAGTTGAAGAACTAAAGCCGATCATTGAGGATGAATATTCATTACAAGAACTGGCAATCCTCTGCCGCCACTTCCCTTTTTTAGCCGATTATCGTGAACTTGCTTCCCACTATCTGCGCCCACACTTAACTTACGGTGAATTAAATGCGATGCGCCAGTGGGCAATAATTAATAGTCCAGATATTGACGTTTCAGCTTAATCCTTCCAAACACCCCTAACAAAGAGCTACTAAGCACGCTCAAATGGCTCATATAGACGTTTATATTCATCCTGAGCATAACGATCGGTCATGCTGGCAATATAGTCACAGATAACCCGCTCTTTACCAAACTTTTCAAACCGCAACTGGTGTCTTTCTGGCAACAATGTTGGATTTTCACTATAGTTTTCAAATAGCAAAGTCAAAAAGCGCTCAGCTTTTACCCGCATTCTTTCAACTTTAGAATGGCGATAAAGACGTCGATAGAGAAACTTCTTTAATTGTTGATTCAATTCTTCCATATCTGGGCTTAAGCTAACCATATTTTTCCCCTGTGAACGAACATCCTCAAGGGTGACTATCTTATAGTTCGTGAGATTTTCAGTAGTGGTACTAACCAAATTGCGAATCAATTTACCAATCAGATAACTAATCGTTTGTAAGGTCTGACGCTTATCATCAAGACCGGGAAATTTACTACCAATCATTTCGTAAGTCTGTTGCCATAGCTCAACCTCAGTTAAATCTTGTAAAGTAATATAGCCAGACTTAAGACCATCATCAATATCGTGATTGTTGTAAGCAATTTCATCGGCAAGGTCGATAATTTGCGCTTCTAGCGTAGCCTTTTGATTCGGGTTATAAGGCTCAATTGCTTCAATTCCAGCACAATCATAAGCAGAAGAGTGTTTAATTATACCTTCTCTAGTTTCCCAACTTAAATTTAAGCCATCAAAACCGGGATAGCGTTGCTCTAAAATCTCAACAATACGTAACGACTGTTGGTTGTGTTCAAAGCCACCGTGCCCCTGCATCAATCGTTTTAATACATGCTCGCCAGTATGACCAAATGGGGTGTGCCCCAAATCGTGCGATAAAGCTAAGGCTTCGACTAAATCTTCATTTAACTGCAAGCTTCTAGCGATACCACGAGCTATTTGTGCAACCTCTAAAGAGTGAGTTAAGCGGGTACGATAGTAGTCCCCTTCGTGATTAACAAACACTTGAGTTTTATATTCCAAGCGTCGAAAAGCTGCACAATGGATAATTCTATCCCGGTCACGTTCAAACGCTAAGCGTTCATCCTTAAACGGCTCATTGTGATTTCGACCCAAACTTTTGCTACTACGTGCGGCGTATGTTGCCAATCCATGTTCGCGCATAACCTACCTCCATTAAACTTAGCTTCATTGATAAATCAAACATACCGCCACGGTGTGACAAATTAAGTCACAGAAATACATTGCTGGAAAATAATTACTGCGAGTATAACAAAAATGCCGGTAAAAGGTCTCCCCTCACCGGCATTTTAACTTTTATTATACGGCTATCTAAGAGCTACTACGGCTCGCAGACTTTGGTCGTTGATTAGAGCGTCTTTTCGGCGCCCGCTTATGATTCATCTTAGGTTTACCGTTACTAGGCTTATTGTGGCGCCCATTTTTAATTGGCTCAGCAGCAATAGATGGATCGGGAGCAAAACCTTTAATCTCAATTTTTGGAACTTTAAGTTTCACCAAACGTTCGATATCCTTCAACAGCTTCAATTCATCAACACAGACAAGTGAAACAGCCTCACCAGCAGTTCCAGCTCGACCAGTACGACCAATCCGATGAACATAGTCCTCTGCAACATTTGGTAGTTCAAAGTTTACCACGTGGGGAAGTTGATCAATGTCCAAACCACGTGCAGCTATATCAGTCGCAACAAGGACACGAACTGAACCTTGCTTAAATTCTGCCAAAGCCCGAGTTCTAGCACCTTGGCTCTTATTGCCATGAATAGCGGCCGAGTTAATGCCATCCTTACCTAACTGTTGGGCGAGACGGTTTGCCCCATGTTTGGTCCGAGTAAAGACCAAAACTTGCTGCCAGTTATTGGAACCAATCAAAAAAGAAAGCAACGCCCGCTTTTTACTTTTATCAACATGATGAACAACTTGAGAGACTAATTCCGAAGCAGTATTGCGACGGGCTACCTCAACAAGATCTGGTGCATTAAGCATACTGTTTGCTAGTTTTTTAATATCTTCAGAAAATGTTGCTGAAAACAAGAGGTTCTGGCGTTTTTTTGGTAATAGCGCCAAGATCTTACGAATGTCTCGGATGAAACCCATGTTTAACATTTGATCAGCTTCATCCAGAACAAGGATTTCAACCTGCGAAAGATCAAGAGTCTTCTGGCTAACGTGATCCAAGAGTCGACCCGGGGTTGCCACTAAGATATCTACACCTTTGCGTAGTGCAGCAATCTGTGGATTAATTTTTACTCCACCAAAAACAACGGTAGAACGTAAGGGTAAATACTTACCATAGCAAGTTATGTTCTCAGAAATCTGAGCTGCAAGTTCACGAGTTGGGGTCAAAATAAGGGCACGCACAGGTCGGCGACCACCTTTAGGTTTTTGACCATTTAAAAGTTGTAACATTGGCAAGGTAAACCCTGCGGTTTTACCAGTACCAGTTTGAGCGGCTGCAAGCATATCTCCACCTTTTAATACAATTGGGATAGCTTTTGCTTGAATAGGGGTTGGTTCACTGTAGCCCTGATCGGACACAGCACGAAGAAGTTCGGTCGAAAGACCGAGATTGTCAAACGTCATTTAAAATTGACTCCGAAGTGAAACCGGCTCAACCAATGCACAAATAGCAAAGGTACGATCTTGAGCAGGAATATATATAAATGGTGTCAGGGAAATATCGAAAAAGAAACTACCGAGGCACAGCGGGTACCGACCGAAGGGTACCAAGATGCGCGGACTCTAACAGGATTTAATTGATAAGTCTAGTATTAAGCAGTTTACAGAGGTTAACCTTTAACTTAAATATAATCTAAACAAATAAAGTCAAATCACATGCAATAAATAAAGTATAATGATAATTCATAGAGTCTATTTTATTTAAAATTGAAGTTTTATATTTTTTCATAACATTTTTTTTAATTTTAACGGAGATAATAAATGGGTAATTTTCGGAGTGAAACTGATTCGATGGGTGCAATAAATGTTGCAAATGAATGCTACTGGGGAGCCCAAACACAGAGATCAATTACTAATTTTCCGATTGGTGTAAGTAGGTTTAAATGGCAACGTCCGATAATCAAAGCCTTTGGAACTCTCAAAAAATCTGCAGCACTAGCAAATTCTGAGCTTGGTGAACTTGCCGACGATTTGGCGCAACTTATCAGTCAAGCGGCAGACGAAGTTATTGCCGGTGACCTAGATGACCATTTTCCGCTGGTAGTATTTCAAACCGGCTCTGGCACCCAATCTAACATGAACGCCAATGAAGTCATATCGAATCGGGCAATTGCAATTGCTGGTGGTACCATTGGGAGTAAAAGTCCGGTCCATCCAAATGATCATGTAAACCGAGGTCAATCTTCTAACGATACCTTCCCAACCGCTATGCACATTGCCGTGGTAGAGCAAATTAACCAACAATTGCTGCCCGCCGTAACTAAATTACGCGATACATTTGCGGCCAAGGAGCAAGAGTACGCAGCTGTAGTTAAAATTGGCCGTACCCATCTCCAAGATGCAACCCCAATTACCTTGGGACAAGAAATCAGTGCCTGGGTAGCGCAGTTAGACTTTGGCATTCAAGGGATACAAGACTCTATGCCCGGCTTGTACGAGCTAGCAATTGGTGGCACTGCTGTTGGTACCGGTCTAAATGCCCACCCACAATTTGGTGATTTAACTGCAGCTAAAATTGCAGCATTAACCGGTTACCCGTTTAGTAGTGCAAAAAATAAGTTTTTTGCATTATCAGCACACGATGCTTTGGTACAAACTTCAGCAGCACTACGTACCCTTGCTGGAGCCTTAATGAAGATGGCAAATGATGTGCGTTGGCTTGCCAGCGGACCACGCTGTGGGATAGGTGAATTGAATATTCCCGAAAATGAACCTGGTTCATCAATTATGCCGGGAAAAGTTAACCCCACTCAGTGTGAAGCGATGACTATGGTTTGTGTACAAGTTTTTGGGAATGATGCCGCTGTCGCATTCGCTGGAACCCAAGGTAATTTTCAGCTTAATGTTTACAAACCGGTAATGGTTCATAATGTTCTTGAAAGCTGTGAACTTATAGCTGATGCTTGCCATGCCTTTAATGATCATTGCGCTGTCGGCATTGAACCTAATATTGAAAAAATAAATATTAATCTTGATAAAAACCTAATGCTAGTAACAGCACTAAACCGTCATATTGGATATGATAATGCAGCAAAGATTGCCAAACAAGCTCACAAAGATGGAGCGACACTAAAGCAAACAGCCGTAGCTCTCGGCTTTGTTAGTGACGAAGATTTTGACAAATTCATTATCCCTTTAGAGATGACCGATAATCAAAAGTGATAAGTTTTAAATTAAATTATTTATTAAATTAATTTTGGAGGCAGTATTATGTTAGCGTGGTTTGCTCAATTAAGTCCTATAATGCAGGCATTTATTGCTACCTTGTTCACATGGTTTTTAACCGCTCTAGGGGCAAGCCTGGTCTTCTTTTTTAAAACTATCAATCGTAAAGTTTTAGATGGAATGCTGGGCTGTGCCGCAGGAGTGATGATTGCAGCAAGCTTTTGGTCATTACTAGCGCCAGCAATTGAGATGACCGAAGCTGCTGGCAAAACCCCATGGGTGCCAGCAGTTATTGGTTTTTTAGCTGGAGGCGTATTTCTTTGGTCAATCGATAAAGTTCTCCCTCACCTCCACCTTGGCTTTCCAATAGAAGAGGCAGAAGGGATAAAAACAAGCTGGCAACGCAGTACTTTGTTATGCTTGGCCATTACCCTACACAACATTCCTGAAGGCTTAGCTGTCGGTGTTGCCTTCGGTGCCCTAGCGGCTGATTTACCTTCGGCATCATTCGCAGGAGCTGTTGCCTTAGCTATAGGGATTGGTATTCAAAACTTCCCCGAGGGAACAGCGGTTTCAGTTCCTCTACGTCGAGAAGGGATGAGTCGCAGAAAAAGTTTTTGGTATGGTCAGTTATCGGGAATGGTTGAACCGATTGCAGGTGTCATTGGTGCAGCAGCGGTAATATGGATCGAGCCTTTATTGCCATACGCCCTCTCCTTCGCCGCTGGGTCTATGATCTATGTGGTCGTTGAAGAGGTCATTCCTGAATCGCAATTAGCCAATAACACCGACCTAGCAACCATTGGTGCTATGTGCGGCTTTGCCATAATGATGACCCTAGACGTAGCTTTAGGTTAAGCGATTTGTTGCCATAAAAGTACCAAACAAAAGTCAAAATAAGACTTCTACTCTATGTCACAAAATTACCTACGCAGTAAGATTTTAACTGCCAATGCCAAGAAACCTATCCATCAATTTTATTAATTTTGCAATTTCCGGCTTAGAAGCGTAACCATTGGCACCTACTGAATCACATTTAAATGCCATTGCAGGGTTAATTAACGATGAAAAAAGGACAACTGGAATGTGAGTTAAAGTTGAATCCTCTTTAGTCCTTCGACATAAAGTTAGACCATCCAATTTCGGCATCTCAATATCACTAAGAATCAGATTTAGATGCTGATCAATTGACTCACCAGTTTTTTCAGCCTCTCGCTTTATCTCTAACACTCGATTATAACAAGCTTGACCATCAACAAAAGCTTCTAGGTTTGTATAGCCAATTCCATTGAGAATTTTTTTCAAATTATCTCGAATTGCATTAGAATCTTCAGCCATGAGAATTATTTTTTCATTTCGCAACTGAGCAGTAGCCTTTAGCTCTTCTATACCCGTTTCGTCTAAATCAACATCCTCCTCAACTCGAAGTACAGAGTCTGGATCAAACTCACCAATTATGTATTCCAAATCAAGAATTAATATTTCACGACCTTCAATATTAACACTACCTGTGAAACGGGGTCGAAACTGGTCGATAAATTGGGCTAATGGTTGCACGTCACTCCATTTAATACGATGTATCTGATTGACCCCATCAACCTTAAAACCATTGGTTCGATCATTAAATTCACAAACCAGCACAACTGGACGTTGACCAACGATATCAACTTCTTCTTGGCAACGCTGTTTAAGGTGAGGCTTGAGATCAATGAGGGGGATAGTCGAGCCACGCATCAATAACGCCCCCATCATAGAAGTCGGAGTCCCAGGTATGACGGTTAATGCATCACCATCATATGAAATTATCTCCTTTAATTTTTGGACATTAATACCCAAAGGTTGTGCTCCGAGATAAAACTCAATAATCTCCATTTCGTTGGTACCACTCTCCAACAAAATTTCCACTTTATCATCATTACTCATAAAAATTGCTCCTAGGAATCAGCGACAATATGATTTATATAAATTGTTCCAACAGCACAAATAATATCATTGTAAAAAGCCATAGAAAGTTTTAAACATACGGGCTAATAATTCTTTTAATGTAAATATAACGACATCAATACGCTACAGTGTTTTTAGTACCCAACAAGCACTTATTAGTATTAGCCAATAACAATAACCGTCATTTCAACAAATTACAACCCTATTAGAATGTATAATTACAAACTTATTAACAAAATGCATTATGTGAGAAACAATGCTCCCCATTGAAACTATTATTCCATTTTTAAGCGCATCTATTTTGCTCGGTTTAGCACCTGGACCAGACAATATTTTTGTTTTGACCCAATCTACGATAAACGGGAAGCTTGCTGGACTTATCGTCACCATTGGCCTCTGTACCGGACTAATTGTCCATACCACTGCTGTTGCGCTAGGGGTAGCGATAATATTTCAAACCTCTACCCTGGCCTTTACCTTGCTAAAATTTATAGGTGCCGCCTATCTGGTTTACCTTGCCTATCAGGCTCTAAGAGCGAAACCAGAACAAATTAACGGTACAGAAAACGTTATTACTAATTATCGAAAATTGTATTTGCGCGGCATCATCATGAACATTACCAATCCTAAGGTATCAATATTTTTTTTAGCCTTTTTGCCCCAATTTGCCGACCCTGTAAGAGGCTCTATATCGCTACAATTGCTTCTTTTGGGCGGATTGTTTATTTTGGCAACCATATTGGTGTTTGGAACCATTGCCTTTCTAGGTGGGGTAATTGGCCAATTACTAAATCGCTCCTCTAAAATTCAAACCATTTTAAACAAAATTGCTGGCACCGTTTTTATAGGTTTAGCAATCAAACTTGCAACTACCGAAAGATAAAATATGCGCATCATCAGTGGCACCGCCCGTAGTAGACAACTTACCCAATTTGACGGGAAAGATATCCGCCCTACTCCGGACCGAGTTAGAGAAGCATTGTTCAGTATTTTGTCTAGTAGGCTCGGTTCATTTAGTGGTCTGCGAGTTTTAGAACTGTTCGCAGGTAGCGGAGCCCAAGGACTTGAAGCAGTAAGCAGAGGGGCAGCAAGTGCAGTTTTGGTTGATTCAGGCAATATTGCCGCCAAAGTTATCGCGGCAAACATCAAACTATGTAAATTTGAGTCCCAATGTAAATTTATCAAGCAAGATGCCTTGCTAGCACTACAAAAATTACCACCGTCTGAGCCATTTGACCTAATCCTTCTCGATCCCCCCTACAACCAAGAATTGATTCCCAAAGCAGTTAAGCTGATTGAAGACTTGAATCTACTAGCAGAAAATGGAATACTTTGCGCCGAATCGGCAAAGAATGAAACGCTGGAAGATGTTGGTAAACTTGTCATTACCGCTAACCGCACTTATGGTTCCAGCAGAATTCACCTGTACCAACACGCTGACACACTAGCTTAAAAGTGCAAACCTATAAATCACTTAGGAACTAACATGAATCGTCATATCGCTATCTACCCCGGCTCTTTTGATCCATTTACCAACGGTCATATGGATATCGTTGAACGCGGTCTAGAAATATTTGATACTGTAATCATTGCCGTAGCGGCAAATTCCAGCAAAAATAGTCTGTTTAGTGTAACTGAGCGAGTCGATTTGCTGACTAAGCTTACCGCCAACAACCCACGGGTAAAAGTGGAAACATTTAGTGGACTGTTAGTTGACTACGTAGTTGAAAAAAAAGCGCGGGTAATTTTACGGGGATTAAGGGCAGTAACTGACTTTGAATTTGAGTTCCAACTAGCACAAATGAATCATACCGTCTGCCAACAGGTTGAAACCCTATTCATGATGACCTCACCAAATTTTGCTTACTTGAGTTCGTCGATTGTGAAAGAGGTAGGCAGGCTCGGTGGCGATATCAGTAATTTTGTCCCACCATTAATCAAAGAGCAACTACTACAAAAATTTTCCCAAATCAACGAAGACTAAATAGATAAGGTTAAAATCTACCCACGACAAAGTTAAACTAAAACATTAGCTATACCTACAGAACCCCAAGATATCTATGGGTTTGTGGTATAATTCTAACATTATTGCTAACTTCTGCCACAATCGCTTGCATCCGTAGCAAACTCCGCGTCGATATCCCAACCTGATCATCAATCGTCACCGGTTGTAAAATAATTGGGATATCTTCCCCCTGCGTAACAACCAAATCGGCGGCTAGCTGCAGTTCAATATCTGGTGTTTGCTCTCCAACCACAAGCTTTACATAACAATCGGCTTGTTTTGCAATCTGTAAAAATTGCCGATGGGTATCCCAATCGGTTCTTATTCCGGTTTGCGAATGGAGTTTTATGTCCATCGAGATCCAATCAAAAAAATCGATTAGTGGGAGTAATTCATCTGGCAAGGTACCATTGGTTTCAAGGTAAAGGGGCAAAACCTTCGTTAACTCCGGCAACCATGCCGCCAAAAGATCTCCGTGAATTAAAGGTTCACCACCGGTAATACTAATAGAGTGGTGCGCCCCCGGCATAGCTGCCTTCCAGCCATTAATAATAGCTATAATTTGCTCTAGCTCAATCGGGTTAGGGACTAAGTCAAGCTTCCCAGATCCCGGCATGGTTTCGATTTTACAGTTGCTAGCGTTAGCAAATTGGGTATCGCAGTAATCACACTTGAGGTTACACCCCGGCAGACGTAAAAATGCCTGACGACAGCCAACTAGTATCCCCTCTCCTTGAATAGAGGAGAAAACCTCGAGTAAATCAGCTTTGGGTGTAGGTAGCATAGGCATTATCCGATTCCCATACGGTTACTTTCTCAACAGTAACATCATAATCACCTAAGCTTTTCACCAAGCGATCATAAATAAACCGAGAGATATGTTCCGACGATGGACTCACCCCTTTAAAAGCATCAAGGTCATTAAGGTACTTATGATCAAGATAGTTCATTATCTCTTTAGAGTGTTTTTTTAGGATTTTAAAGTCGATCCCCAACCCCGCATCATCTAAAGTTTCGGTCGACACTGTCACTTCTACCTTCCAATTATGACCATGGAGATTTTCACAATCGCCTTGGTAATTCAAAAGGTTATGGGCAGCAGCAAAATTGGTTAAAATAGTCAATTGGTACATATAATTCTCCAAATCATTAATTGTAATCTTCAGGTTGAGGAGCCCTACCACCATCAACACTATACTCTTCATTCGCCCAGCAACCTAAGTCAATAAGGCGACATTTTTCCGAACAAAACGGGCGCGATGGATTGTCATTCCATAAACTCTTAGTGCCACACCGGGGACACTTTATTTCTAAATTTTTCATCCAGCTACTATACCTAGTAAGCTTATAAAAAGAAACCACCACAACCATTTGGATTGATAAAAATTGTGTTTAATCAAATATATAAATTGGGGTAATTTAGAATAAAAAATACATACCACTACGTAATCTTTTTTATCGAAAAACTTGCTCATCTAACATTTATCGAACTTTTACCTTGTGTTGAATTATTCACACATTGTATCGTGCAGTCATCAAATTGCTTGGGGGAGCAGCTACATAC
>JADGED010000389.1:334-668 GCA_016744555.1 Desulfuromonadaceae bacterium | reverse complement strand
GGAAAAGAGGTAGCAGCAAGAACCATTCATCTTGCTTCTAAAAGGGCCAACAAAAAGATGATTACTGTGAATTGTCCTGCACTTCCCGAGCAAATCCTTGAAAGTGAACTTTTCGGTCATGAAAAAGGAGCGTTTACAGGAGCCTCAAGCCTAAGAAAAGGTCGTTTTGAACTCTCAGACGGTGGATCTATTTTCCTTGATGAAATCGGTGAAATAAATCAGTCCGTACAGATTAAGATATTAAGAGTTCTGCAGGAACGAGAATTCGAACGGGTAGGCGGAGCAAAACCGCTGACAATAGACAGCAGAATAGTGGCTGCCACAAATCGTGACC
>JADGED010000389.1:0-324 GCA_016744555.1 Desulfuromonadaceae bacterium | reverse complement strand
GCCGTCGGTTCCACCATACTGCTTGATGAAATTGCCGACATTCCGGTAACCCTTCAAACCAAACTCCTGCGTGTATTGCAGGAAAAAGAAATTCAACCCCTTGGTCAAACAAAAACCATTAAGGTTGATGTTCGGGTTCTTGCATCAACAAATCAAAATCTTGAAGAGAAAATATCCAAGGGGGAGTTTAGAGAAGATTTGTATTACCGGCTCAACGTTATGAGTGTTGTCCTACCTCCCCTCTCAGAATTAAAGGAAGATATACCCTTATTGGCGTATCACTTTCTTAAGATGTATGAGGCGGAATATGAGCGCAAAGATATG
>JADGED010000388.1 GCA_016744555.1 Desulfuromonadaceae bacterium | reverse complement strand
CCTTTTGTGCGGGCAACCTTTCTGACAGCATCGGCCGTCGAAAAACGCTGACTATCGCCAGTATTGCGACGGTTGCCATAATGGGCCTGTTCGTCTGGACCAATAGTCTCATTTTACTAGCTGTGCTGGGATTGTTCCTCTTTGCGTCTGGACCAGTTTTGATGGCTGCAACACAGGATACCAACTCTCATATGCCGACCTTTATGAACAGCATGTATATGTTTATAAATTTTGGGGTTAGTTCTGTGGTTGTTTTTGTTGTCGGTGTGCTTGGCGATGGTGTCGGTTTGCAAATGACCTATCAGCTCTGCACATGGTTCGCCATAGGTTGTATCCCACTGGCCTATCTGGTAGAATGAAGTAATAACCAATACTTCCTTCACCGAAAGGATTTCTTCATGCTCAGTAACAGTGAAATTGCTCGTCAAGCTCAACCCCAGTCTATCGATCACATTGCCGATCAGCTTGGAGTCAATCAAGGTGATCGGCTTCCCTATGGCCGTGATATGGCCAAAGTTCACACTGATGTTTTACACAGCTCTAGCAATAAGGCAGGGAATCTGGTTTTAGTTTCTGCGACCACCCCGACTGCTGCCGGTGAAGGAAAGACAACGACAACTATCGGTTTGGGCCAGGCTCTGGCGAAATTGGGTAAGTCGGTATGTTTAGCGC
>JADGED010000387.1 GCA_016744555.1 Desulfuromonadaceae bacterium | reverse complement strand
CGTCCCTCCCTTAGATAAAAGCCGCCCCAGGCGCCCCTTTCATACCAAATATTAAAGACAAAGCTCTCCACCAAACCCCATCCCTACCCAACTCCGCTACAAAAATGCCTGACAAACAGCCAAAAAAGAGGGCAGGGACCGACCCCCGGCTCGCCCCACATCAACCCAAACGTTCCCTCACTCCCCAAAAAAACCACACCGACCTTTGAATTTTTCACTCCCATGTTTTTCGTTTAATTCCCGGAGACTGCCGCCAATAAGAGATCAAGCCCCATTGTCTCGAACTATTTTTTTCGATTTTTATAAAAAAACCCCTTGACCATTTGTCGAAAAATAGATTAAAAGCTTTCTGTCTCGAGGCGATACAGACAACAAACGCAGCGAGCAACAAAAACGAAAAACATGGCGATGTAGCTCAGTTGGTTAGAGCATGCGGCTCATATCCGCAGTGTCCGCGGTTCAATTCCGTGCATCGCTACCATATACAAAGAAGCCGCTGGATTCACACAGAATTCAGCGGCTTCTTGCGTTTTGCAGCCCCTTTCCGCCGTTTTACACAAAACCTCTACACAAAATAGGGGCAAGGCGGCACCATGAACCAAACTTACCTGCTCCACACTCCCTCTTCATTTTTCTTCCGACTGACAACCCCCGTGGACCTATGTTTTCTCATCGGCAAACGGGAACTCCGCTGGAG
>JADGED010000386.1 GCA_016744555.1 Desulfuromonadaceae bacterium | reverse complement strand
ATCTGTTAGATTTAGCTGGCCATTATTTTGCGCGAAGCTGTCCATAATCGCATAGAGTTTTTTGTCTTTTTCCGCCTGATACTTCCAGTACGAGTCAACAGCAAGCCGGAATGGGACTTCCCACTTATCCCAATCTGTAATCTTAATACCTTCGTACTCATCATAGGGAAACACTTTGTCCATCGGTTGATAGCTTGTTTCCCAACCCATGCCTCTGGTCAACGCTTCGTAGCGCTTGCGCATATTTAGTTTTTTAGCTGCCATAGGGATTTCCTTTATATTCTTTAACTTAAGACCATTCCAACGAAAAGTAGTCGTCATCTTCATCGACATGACCACTGAGCGATACGAGGTTAATGTGAAGTTCCTGCACATCCCACTCTCGCCCCAATTGCTCCTCAACCGTCGATTTATTAATTCGCAGTTTTCCTTCCGCCTCGACCCTAACCATACCTGGCTGGTAATCAATAACCGCATCGGCATTATCAATACCGATCGCCTCTATTATTGGCCTTGCCTCTTCATTGTCTTGTAAAATTAAAAACACCTTACTCATCACATACTCCAGCCGACATTACTGTTGTTGTTACTAGCTGCATTAATAGTTGACACACAACCGTTCAAAACTAGACTTTAATACCTTGCTTCCCTAATCGGTCAAGTAGCTGCTGTTTGACCTCTTGCAGCTGTACATCACCGCCGC
>JADGED010000385.1 GCA_016744555.1 Desulfuromonadaceae bacterium | reverse complement strand
AAATATCAGTTGGATGCTTAACCAGAAGATCTTTAGCATTGATTTCTTTCATGGAACCAATGTATCCGGTGTGATGGTAGTATTTCTTTTGATCCCATTTTCTACCGGTAAGACGAATCTTGTCGGCATTGGTAACAACTACAAAATCACCATTATCAATAAAAGTAGAGAAACTTGGCTTGTGTTTGCCCCGCAGGCGAGTAGCGATTTCTGTGGCCAGGCGACCGAGAATCTTACCTTCGGCATTTACATGGTGCCATTTTTTTTCGATCTCATTGACCGGAGTAAGGTAGGTTTTCATGTTCTTCTGTTGTCCTTTAGGGATGGTGCAAATAATAATAAAAAAAGGTTCGAACAATGTCGAACCTTTTGAACTTTTTAAATGGAGCGGGAAACGAGATTCGAACTCGCGACTTCAACCTTGGCAAGGTTACACTCTACCACTGAGTTATTCCCGCTCACCGATTTATACCAGTCAGGCGGCCGAAAATGTACACTCTCTTCTGTATTGTGTCAATTAATAATCATAAATTTCTTATACTTTATGGCCAAATAGCAAGCTTATCAAACAGGTGTTTATTTTCTGAACTTCGGTGCTATCACTTTTCTAAGTGATGCGAAAAAGCTGCTTGTTGGTGCATCTTCAACGACCTGGGCATACTCTATGTAAAAAGGGTCTACTCTTTTTCGGGATAGGGTCCCGCTG
>JADGED010000384.1 GCA_016744555.1 Desulfuromonadaceae bacterium | reverse complement strand
ACGCAGTATAGGCTCAGATGACACGTTTAGCAACAAAAACACCTAAAAACACGTTTTTTTCGCGTTTTTATTGCAAAAAAGTGGTTATTCCCCTTGTTTTTATCTTAATTAGCGTGTACAAAGCGTACTAAGGCGTTGGATTTTTCAATTTTAAGTCAGTAGGCATACGATTTTAAAACCCAAGTTTTCAGGGTGCCTCCCTATTTAAAGTATGAAAGATATAAGACATGGCAACAGGAACAGTAAAATGGTTTAACGATTCAAAAGGTTTTGGATTTATTACTCCAGATGAAGGCGGTGACGATTTATTCGCTCACTTTTCAGCAATTGTCGATAGCGGTTACAAAAGTTTGAAAGAAAACGAAAAAGTAACTTTCGACGTTACTGATGGTCCAAAAGGTAAACAAGCTTCTAACATTCAAAAAGCTTAAGTTTGCAATAAACCTGAGGTGTTAAAACCTCGATTAAAATGGCTCTTTACGGAGCCATTTTTTTTACCTTTGGAATTTTAGTGTTTTTGGCACTAAAAAATGCATACGGCAACGCGCTTTCAAGTTAAGCGTGATAAGCCTTACTGTGCTTACGAACCGCATCAAGAAAAGCAGCGGCATGCTCAGGTGGGGTCCATTGTGTAATACCGTGACCTAGATTAAATACATGACCATTACCATGGCCATAGCTTGCTAGCACGCTAGCGACCTCTTTCTC
>JADGED010000383.1 GCA_016744555.1 Desulfuromonadaceae bacterium | reverse complement strand
CCCATTATCAGAAATTGAATCCTGTCGACACTGCAAGCATTCCACAAGAAGAAGGTCTAACCCTTGGAAATCCAGATGCAACGCAGCAAATATTCGTTTTCACCGATCCCCATTGCCCTTACTGTATTAAACTTCATAAAGTGCTAAAGGAGGCGGTTAAAGCAAACCCCGACTTGGCGTTCCACACCAAATTGATCCCTCTAAAAAGTCCAAAAAAAATTATTCAGACAATTATCTGCAATAAATCGATGGAACAACTTGAAATGGCATTTTCCGGCAAGGAGCTACCTGAACCAAGCTGCGAAACAGATGCCGTTGAGAAGAACTCAAAGCTGGCGAAAGAACTGGGGATTAATGGCACTCCAACACTGATTCTGCCAAACGGATTCATTTCCCCAGGTTATCGTCCTTTGGACAAACTTTTAGAACTTATTGAAGAAAATCGGGTTGATTCAAAATAGATTTGATTTTGCCCAGTTGAAAACACAAAGAGCCGATGTCATGCGACATCGGCTCTTTGTGTTTATTGATACTTATTCTGCTACAAATGGCTACCGGTTTCCCTGCAATTGCTCCAGATCACGTACAGCACCCCGCGCGGCACTGGTCGTTGTCGCAGCATAGGCCTGCAGCGCTCGACTAACCTGCCGCTGGCGAAGTGCTGGTTGCCACGCTTGACTACCTTTCGCAACCATCGCTGCCTGCCGCTGTTGTAAGACTTCATCGG
>JADGED010000382.1 GCA_016744555.1 Desulfuromonadaceae bacterium | reverse complement strand
CATCAACACTGCTAATAGCAGTATTGGCACCGGTACGATCAGAAATATCAACTTGATCGATAGTAGTTGTTGCATTACCAACAGCGTCTAAACCAGCTACTTCAGTTCCAACACCTTCAAAAGAAACGTCAGATTCACTACTAATTGCAACTTTGTTTGCAGCGTAAGTTGTAGCAGCGCTACCATCATTAGCAAAACCGATTCCAGTTCCACCTGTAATGTCCTCATCCAAGTCAAAAGATGCACCTGCTGCTGCAGTTATAACAACTGCACCATCGTCATCAAGAGCAGCAGTGATTCCGGTATTTGCTGCAGTATTAATTGCGGAGACAACCTCTTCAGCAGTCACAACACCATCAGCGGCGGCTGCAGTAGTAGTTACTGCACCACCCGCATCCAAGGAATAGGTCCCTGTCACTTCCTGCGCTCCAACAGCAGTAAATGCAGTTACTGCACCATAAGTGGCAACATCCGAACCAACATTAAGAGTTGTAGCAGTTGTTCCGTCTTGTTCAAAGGTGTAGCTGCTGCCACTTGTAGCCAACGTAGAGCTTTCTAAGCTTGCAGCAATATCAGCGACCAAATCTTCACCAACGAGAGTAGAGCCAGTCGAATTTGTATACGCCACGGTTCCAGCAGTTCCATCATTGATGGTAAAAGTAATCGACTCGCCATCCTGCAAAATTGCTCCTGAAAAATCTACAGTTAACGCAGAATCAGTTGTACCAGTACCAGG
>JADGED010000381.1 GCA_016744555.1 Desulfuromonadaceae bacterium | reverse complement strand
ATATAGAGGCTCTACCATGCCAGCCAAAAAAATTATGATTATCGATAACGAAGAAGGTCTATGCCGGATGATGTCAGCAGTGCTGATGGATGAAGGTCACGGCACCAGAACCTTTACCGACCCCCTTGAAGCAGTGGATCTATTTCGCGCTGGGATTTGGGATTTAGTTATCAGCGATATCAAAATGCCAGGGATAGATGGCCTTGAGGTATTGCAACGCATCAAAGCAATAGAGCCGGACATCCCCATTATCATGATTACCGCTTTTGCCACCGTTGAAATGTCGATTCAAGCTCTGCGTAAAGGGGCTTACGACATGCTGACCAAACCATTTGAACCTGATGAACTCCTTTTCCGGGTTCGCAATGCTTTAAACCACAACCAACTAGCAAGCGAAAATCTAAAGTTACGAGAAGAGTTGGCGGGAAAATTCAATTTTGACAACATCATTGGTGCATCTACCATTTTGCAACAACTATTAGATAAAGTCGAAAAAGTTGCGGTACGGGACACTTCGGCTCTGATCACTGGAGAATCTGGAACGGGAAAAGAGCTGATTGCCCAAGCGATTCACTACAATTCCCAACGCAAAGATAAACCCTTCACTGCCATCAACTGTGGGGCAATTCCAAATTCAGTGCTAGAGAGTGAACTTTTCGGCCACAAAAAAGGTGCATTTACTGGTGCCGATACCGATAAAGAGGGGCTGCTCAAAGCTGCCGATGGCGGTACATTGTTTC
>JADGED010000380.1 GCA_016744555.1 Desulfuromonadaceae bacterium | reverse complement strand
TGTTCTGGCTATTAGCCAGATTTCTCTGCGCATTCAACGAGGCAAGATTACTGTTAATTGTCAGTGCCATAAAATTTCCTCCATGAATCTACGTTCACGCCATCCTTGGCAGAACCAATCGACTCTTATATATAACTCTAAATCATACCACCCCATTGCAAAATGGGGAGCTAGACATCAAAACTAAGATACTTTTCTAATCAGACACCATCCCATTGAGAATATCCATCTGTTGGGTCAAAAAATCACTTTGTGTATTCATCCCACTAATCAACTCTTCCATGGCAGTAAATCGTGCCCGCATTGTCTCTTCTTTTTTTTCTAGGACAGTCTCCATACGTAACAGATCAGCATCAATCCACTTCGCCGTTGCGGTATAACTATCTTCTTTTGTTGCGTAGAACCCCTGAGTGTTACTAGTCAAGGTCAACAAGGTAGAATTAAACTTTTTCATCACCCCGTCGGTACTCCCCTCACCAGCCAACAGCTTAGAGATATCGTCAAAATTATTTTCTAAAGCCGTATCGAGAGTCTCACTATCAATGTCTATAGTGCCATCACTCTGGGTCGAAAGACCTAATTGCCCCAGGCTCCCCAGGGAACCACTTGTATCAATCACACTCGACAACAATGATTGCATTTGCCGCTTAATTGAATAAACGGTACTATCACCGCGCAGAACATCACTTAAGATATCTTCTTCCCCGGCCTCGATTTCCTCATCACTTGTGCCACTAGCA
>JADGED010000037.1 GCA_016744555.1 Desulfuromonadaceae bacterium | reverse complement strand
ACTTCGCTCTAATGACCAACAGCTAAGGTTGAATATAGGGCGAGAAGGTTAAACTATTTACGACAGTTGCTTAAGTATTATTGTACTTTATCTCTATGTAAAATTGTCCCGATTCAACTTGAAACGGTATTATTACACGGTTACTCTTTTTTGGCGGTGATACTGTATATGATTTTCCTGTTATAGCTGTTGGAATTGCAAGTTGCAAGTCTCTATCTTCAGTGGCAAACTTCTCTTTTAGCCCTCCAGCAACCATATTGGCAATTTCTCCTATGGTGTCTTTAACGTCGGCATCAATTTCTTCAAAATCCATCCCTAACATTGCTCCTGAAATAGCTAAACCAACTTTTTCAGGGCAATGAATAGTGAGCATTGCAGTAAAGCTGCCAGAGAGTCCTATCATTGCCGAAATATGTCCACCGATTGCTTGCTTATCTTTTTCAAGCGGCGGTAATGGAGATATTTCCATGAAAATCATAGTACTAAATATCTCTTCGGCTGATTCTACGATTTTTTTAGCAAATTCCACAGTTTTTTTCCTTGGAGGCAATTAAGTTAATAGTTTTTGCTTTTAGGAACTGACTTGTAGCTCTACAATAAAACTATGTTCGGCAAATGTGAACGGTACAGAAATGAGATCGGCGTCAGCTAGACAGTCGATGGTGTACTCTTCACCGTGGATTGCTGATGGCATTGACAGCTGGACTTTACTACCACTTGGGTCAATGGCTGCTTTAAGGCAACCACCAAGCATATTGGCTAATTCACCAATTGCGTCGCAAACATCTTCATCAATCTCTTCTACTTCCATCCCTAAAAAGGCGGTAGTAACAGCTAGGGCTGTTTCAAGAGGCAGGTGGATCGACAACATCCCTTTAGTTTCACCAGCTAAACCAACGATTCCAGAAACACTATTTTTTAAGTGACTGTCAGTGCGACGAAAAGCTTCTCCTGGTGCTACGTCCAGCATAATCATGGTTGAGAAGATCTCTTGCGTGGATGCAGAGATATCTTGAACGTATTTCACATAATACTCCTTTTGTAACTGGATGGGTTAAAGCAAATAACCCATCCATAAAACCAAATTAAAGTAGTGGGCCCAAGGTGTCGTTGATTAGGTCTGGGGTAAATGGTTTTTTAATTGCCCCTTTAGCACCGTATGATTTTGCTTCGTCGATGATGTCGGCACCTGTTTCGGTTGAAATCATAATAACGGGGATATCTTTTATTGCATCATCTTCAGATTTAGCTTTTAAAAATTCAAGGCCGGTCATGTTTGGCATGTTGATATCGCTAAGGACGACATCCACTTGGTTGGCACCAAGAACCTCAAGGGCTTCTAGCCCATCTCCTGCTTCAAGGATAGCATCGAAGTCGATACCGGCTTGACGTAGTGAACGAGCAACGATTTTTCGCATGGTGTTTGAATCATCGACAATAAGTACTGTTTTACCCATTTTTTGAGCTCCTTTGCCTAAAGGCTTAGATTTAGTTAGTTGTTTTTTGAGTGGCTACATAAAAGTACAAGTTTAATTTGGTAGTTGTTTTTACTACTTAAGTTCAACTAGTGATGCCCCAGTTGCAAAAATTTGGATAGCATCCTCTTCGCTGGTCATAAGTTTCCATACAATCGTACTTGCATCTATTTCTGGTAACCCTGCGATCTCAGTTTCCGGTAACCCAATTTTGTATTCTTGGTTGTCTGAGAGCAAGTTAGTCATAAATAGGCCAACGATAGTATTTAGTAATTCGTTTAGTATATCGTCCATCTGTGAAGGGTCTATTTCATCTTCACCAAGGGAGAACAGGTTGCAGGTTAATTTGAGCAATAATGATTTGGACATGGCAAGCTTTATCTCGCCTTGAATTGGATCATTAATCAGGATGCTGTTGCAAACAACCTCATCTGTTGGAATCTCATATTTAGGATTAAAGTGCTCCATTGCTTCCATGAAAGCCATGTTTTCTAAAGTTTGGCTAACGGCACTTATCATTGC
Organism: Desulfuromonadaceae bacterium; assembly: GCA_016744555.1. GTDB lineage: Bacteria > Desulfobacterota > Desulfuromonadia > Desulfuromonadales > Geopsychrobacteraceae > Desulfuromusa. Next base: position 13,672 of record JADGED010000037.1, on the reverse strand, counting down.
CTGATATAGAGGCTTGTGTTCAATCATATCCGTGTCTCCTGCTATTCGTCCATGAAGTCGGCAAGGGCATCCATCATGGCCGGTGGTGAAACCGGCTTGTTGAGTACTCTATGTACCCCCATTTCGAGTAGTTGCTTCTCTTTTGCAGGGTTGCCAGCACTCGATATTACGACTATAGGTAGGTTTGCAAGTTTTGGGCTCGCTTTTGCCCATTTAACTAAGGTTTCACCATCCATTACCGGCATGTTAAGGTCAGTAAGAAGCAAGTCAACCTCTTGCTCTTTAGCTGCTGCAAGTGCTTGTTTTCCATGCTCTGCTTCAATTATTTCGGCATCGTTAAATCCAATTATTTCTAGACAACGTTTGATAAACATTCGGGCAGTGGCCGAGTCATCAGCAATAACTATTCGTTTCATTAGTTTCCACCTCCCGAGTGGTTGAGAGAGCTTTCTAGTTTGGTAAATTCAATATCAACATTTAACATAACAGTTGCAAGGGTGTTTGGGGTGATTTTAATAAAATCTGTGTAGGCATTGTCTAGTTGGTAACGCATAGAATCAGACCCGGTACCTCCGCCACCCAGCATCGCAATATTGTCACCTAAGTGAACGGCATAAACTAGTGGCTTGAATTCATCTTTAGCTTTAGAGGGCTCGTGATGGTGTAAAATTACCTCTGCAAGTTCCTCTGGAAGTTGCCACGCTTTGGCAAGTTCGTAGCCGGCCTGTGTATGATCAAAGCCAACTAACTCCTTTTCGGCGTCAAGATAGTTCAATTCGTTCTTAGTGCTTACTATTTCAACTGCATCTGCAACTGAACCGTCTAAGTAGTCTGAAATTAATGCTTTCCCAATGTCATGTAATAATCCTGCCGTAAATGCTAAGGCTGGACTGATATCCATACCACCTTGCAAGGCAACTTCGCGTGAGGCAATTGCAGTGCGTAAATCGTGTCGCCAGAGGGAGCCGTCTTTTGCTTCATAGCCAGAAAGTTCTTTCTCAAATAGTTTGCCCGCACAGTCTCCAAGAGCAACACCAACGACAATTCGTTCACCAAGGTAGGAAACCGCACGGTCGATAGAGGTGATTTTGTTTACTAGACTGAAACTGGCTGAGTTGACAACCTTAAGTGCACGCGCAGTAAGGTTGGCATCGTTTCGAACTAAATCTATTACGTCAATAAGTTCATGATCTTCTTTTGCCGTGACGTGTAATAATTGACTTGCACAGGTTGACAGCATTGGCACCGAAGCAACAATTTTTTGCAGCTCTTCTTGACTGATTTTTTTACTCATGATCTGTCTCCTAAAGCTGCCAGTTTGGCTTGCCGGGTGAGCTGAGGGTAATTTGTCCCGCAGCAACAGATATTGCTACAGTCCTGCTATAGTTACCACCAAGATCTTCTGCAATAGCACCCATGCCGTATGACCAAAGTAATTTTTTAATTGCTAATGCGTTGCGCTTGCCAATTTGAAAAGTGTCATTGGTGTCCATGACATTAGCACCGCCACACAGCTTTACAATCATCCCTTTGCCACGTTTGTCACAGCCCATTGCTCCCATCTGCTTCAAAAGGGCAGGAATGGCAGAGTCAGCGAAGTAGCCTGGTTTTTCTGCCGCTTTAGCACTGTTAATTGAAGAGTCTGGTAGTGCAATGTGTGCCATACCGACTGTTCGACTTTTCGGGTCGAGGAAGATTACTGATACGCAGGAGCCCAAGGCGAAAGTTTTGATTTCATCCTCGGGGGAGTTCGACGCACCATAATCACCTACTCCCAATATTATTTGCCCCATCTATTTTTTCTCCGTGAGCAGGTTTAATAGTGATGTGGCAATCTTATCGAGTGCCACTAATTTTTCTGCCCCCCCTTTTTCGTATGCAACTTTCGGCATGCCAAAAACAACCGATGTCTTTTCGTCTTGAGCAATGCAGCGAGCACCGGCTTGGCGCATTGCTAGCATCCCTTTTGCACCATCTTGTCCCATCCCGGTAAGCATGGCTCCAACGGCATTCGCACCAACGTTTTTTGCTATAGAGTGCATCATTACATCAACCGATGGACAGTGTCCGCTAACCTTTTCTGCTCCGCCAATTTTGACTTCGTAAAAGCCTCCGGAACGGACGACCTCAAACTGCTTGCCGCCGGGAGCAATTAAGATGAGTCCCGCACGAACTCTATCACCATGCTCTGCCTCCTTGACTTGCATTTGGCACAGTTGATCAAGGCGATCGGAAAACATTTTGGTGAAACCAGCTGGCATGTGTTGAACTATTACTGTGCCAGCAGTAGAAGCAGGAAAGGTTTCAATTACTTGCCGTATCGCTTCAGTTCCACCAGTTGAAGCACCGATAGCAATAATTTTGTCGGTAGATTCAGGTAGGGCTGCAGATGCTGGTCGAGTTTTAGGAAAAGCCGCTTTTTTGCCCTTCCAGTGCGAAACATTGGCAGTAGATGCCATTTTTACCTTAGTGCGTAGTTCGAGTAACATACCATTAAGGCCTGCAGCTACATTGCTTGTAGGTTTGGCTACAAAATCTACCGCACCAGCTTCTAGCGCTTCCATAGTGATTTGCTTGCCGCGCTGGGTAAGTGAGCTTACCATAATGATCGGGATTGGAAATTGTGGCATTAATTTGCGTAAGAAAGCTACACCGTCCATCCTCGGCATTTCTACATCTAGAGTCATAACGTCTGGGTTTAATTGGACAATCATGTCTCTGGCAATGTAGGGATCAGCAGCAGTCCCAACTACTTGAATATTTGGGTCGAGCGATAGTCCTTGAGTAAGAATATTTCTCACTAAAGCAGAATCGTCAACAATAAGAACACGTATCGGGGCTGTCATTATGCCCCCCCTTTTTGGTAAAGAGCTGGCTTTAGGTAGCGATATTGGGTTTGGTCTCTACCAAGAGTTTCTGAGTGGCCGATAAATAAGTAGCCATCATCTTCTGTATGTTTATGGTATCTACTAACCAGAGCGTCCCTTGTGACTTGGTCAAAGTAAATCATGACGTTGCGACAAAAAATCATTTGAAACGATTTTTTGAAAGGGAAAGTGGTATTCATAAGGTTGAAACGTCTAAATGTCGCCTCATTTTTAATTTTATCTACAACTTGCATCTCATCATTACCTGCGGCAACAAAATATTTTTTTCGTAACGTATCTGGTAACTGCATTACCCTGTCGGTAGCGTATGCTCCACGTTTTGCAATTGTTAAGGCACGGTCAGAAATATCGGTCGCTAAGATACCAGCATCCCAAGAATCATAATCATTACCAAGATATTCTTTCATTAACATTAGCAAGGTATACGGTTCTTCGCCGGTTGAGCAACCAGCACACCAAATGCGTAAATCTTTGCGGCCTTCTTTTCGTAATTTATCAACTACAGCTGGTAGTGCCGTTTGAGAAAAGTAGCTAAAGTGCTCCTTCTCTCGATTAAAGTAGGTATGGTTAGTTGAGATCAAATCAACCAACTCGCTTAAAGATGCTTCGGTTTTGTCGTTTTCAAGATAGTTAAAGTAGTCTGCAAATGTAGGGAGCCCGAGTTGGCGCATTAATTTCTGTAGTCTGCCAACCAGTAATGAGCGCTTTTGTTCCGTTAGGTTGATGCCAAAGCGGTCGTAGATCAGATCCCGAATATGTTTAAATTCGGAGTCTGAAATGGCCATCATGCCACTGTCTTGCTGTTGAGTCATAATTTAACTATTTCTTTCTGCTGATTATTCTTCTAGATTCTCAATTAGTTCAAGCATTTCACCACTAAATAGTAACTTGTTGATATTTAGTAGTATTTTAACTTCATTGTTTATTTTACCCATACCTTGAATGTAATTATCGTCATTGTTCTTGTTAGTTTTGGGAGCTGGTTCAACATGGTCTTCTGGTATGTCAGCTACTTCACTAACCTCATCTACTACAAGTCCAACTTCTGTTGTGTCTATATTGACGACAATGATACATGTGCGTTCATCATATTCGTGTGCTTCAAGTCCAAACCTTGCCCTGACATCCATTATTGGAATGACTTTACCACGTAAATTTATGACACCACGGATGAATTCTGGCATGTCTGGAACATCGGTAATATTTTGAATGCCGATGATCTCGATTACATACTGAATCTCTATACCGTAATCTTCGCCTGCAAGGTGAAATGTTAGGTACTTATTCTTCTGTGTGTCTTCAGTTTCAGAATTGGTTGCATTTGGGTCTTCCGCCACGATTTCCTCCTTATTTATGCATTACTTACTGTTTTTTCATACCTAGTTTTTTTGTTCTCAGCAGATTCTATTAATGTTCCAACATCGAGAATTAAGCAAACATCGCCATCGCCAAGGATGGTACAGCCTGAAACACCAGCAACGTTACCAATGTAGTTTGATAGCCCCTTGATAACTGTCTGCTGCTGCCCGAGAATTTCATCAATAAAGAGGCAAAAGCGGGTGTCTTGGTACTCGAGAACAATTAATATGCCATCTTCAAGATCGCTGGAATCTGGTTTTTTGCCCAGAACTTCATGCAACCTAATAACCGGCAGGAAGTTTTCTCTAACTTTGGCGAGTTCATCACCGTCTGGTGTGATGGTGATTCGATCCATTGTTGGGCGGTAAGCTTCAAGCATAGATAGCGTTGGAACAATACATGTTGCGGTTCCAACTCTTACGATCATTCCGTCAATAATTGCAAGGGTTAGTGGAATGCGCAAAGTGATCTTGCTTCCTTCCCCGGGGTTGCTGGTGACGTCAATTTTACCTTTAATTTTTTCAAGGTTTTTCTTAACGACATCCATCCCTACGCCACGACCAGAAATGTCGGTGATTTTTTCTGCAGTAGAAAACCCGGGAGCAAAAATCATATTGTTGATTTGTTTATCGGTTAGATCATCAAGGTCGCTCTCTTCTATGATCCCATTGCTAAGGGCTTTTTCAAGTATTTTCTCTTTATTTAATCCACGCCCGTCATCTTCAATAGTTACCCAAACTTCACCCTCTTCATGGCGGGCAGAAAGCTTTACCGTCCCTTTTTCCCCTTTTCCTGAAGCGATTCGTTCGTCTGGTGGCTCAAGGCCATGATCCAAAGAATTGCGCAGCAAGTGGACTAGTGGGTCGGTTATGGTTTCTATTACGGTCTTATCAATTTCTGTCTCTTCGCCAATTAAAACTAAATCAACTTTTTTACCAGCCTTAACTGAAATGTCATGCACCAAGCGAATCATGCGCCGAAACAATCCAGATACTGGAATCATGCGAATAGTCATTGCCATCTCTTGGAGCTCACGCACCAACTTTGACATGTGTTGACCAGCTTTGTTGAAGTTTTCTAATTGCATCCCTTTGAGGTCTGGGTTGTGGATTAGCATGTTTTCGGCAATAACTAGCTCGCCAATTAAGTTAATAAGGCTATCAAGTTTGCCAAGTTCGACCCGAATGTCCTGACGTTTTGCCGGGGTCTTGGTCCTTTGAGTAGGTTTTGCAGCGGCTTTAGTTTTGTTGATTGTGTCTTGTTGTTTCTTAAGTGCGCTACTAACTTGCGTGGTAGATGCAGTGCCTTGTTCTACGAGGATCTCACCAACCGGTTTTTTTTGTGTTTCAACGGCTTTGGTAATCGCTTGTTCTGGAACACCCTCTTCAACTAAAAAATCACCTAGTAGTGGTGCAATGATAATTTGAAGATCATTTATATGCTGTTCCAGATTCTCTATGGAATCATCTTTGCCTTCCGCAATGTTGTTCACGGTTTTTTGCAGAATGTCTAGACTGGTAAGTAGTTGGTCGGCAGGGTTTTCGACCGCAAGCTTAGATCCAGACTTCACCCGGTCTAAGACATTTTCCATCTGGTGGCCAAGTTTTTCAAGTTGGGAGTAGCCAAAGAAACCACAGTTGCCTTTAAAGCTGTGGACATTGCGAAAAATATCGGCAATGAATTCACTGTTGCCTATATTGTCGCCCCAAGAAAGCAGACCTTGTTCCGTGTTTTGCAGTAACTCGTTGCCCTCTTGGACAAAGCTTTGCCGCATTTCATCAGTAACTTCGATGGTTGGAAAATCGTTAGCGTCAGGTGGTGGCGTTGCTGCCGCTTCGGTTGGTTCTGCCGCTGGTGTTGCACTGGTTTGCTCGGACTCAGTTGCTTCAGGTGGTTGCTCCTCGCTTGAAGTATCCGCAGCATCACCGCCAGCTTTTACCTTTTTAGCAATTTCAATAGCGTCGTGTAGGTGGGCAGATATAGTGTCGGCTTCTGTTGCCATCGAATCATCAGTGAATTCAGTGTCAACTATATCGAGTGCATCTTTAGCAAAATCGCATGCTTCACACAGGAGGGTAACGTGGTCAGGAGCCAAGTCGATGGTACCGTTTCGAATAAGGTCAAGAAGGTTTTCTGCTGCGTGGGCTACCCTGGTCATGTGATCAAATTCAAGGAAGCCAGCACTTCCTTTCATCGAATGAAATAAACGGAAGATTGCGTTCATTACTTCGGGGTCACTGTCTTGGCCAAGCTCTATGATCGCAGGTTCGAGCTGCTCGATCATGTCGCGGCTTTCAGTTACAAATTCTTGAATGATTTCAATTTGATCGTCGTCGACAGGTGTGCTCATCGCAGATCCTTAAAAAGACAGGCTTTCAGTAAGTTATATCGCTCAACGCAAGCGAAAGTTAATTATATGAAACAAATGTGTAAAAAGCAAAGATAAAATGAGGTTTGATTTAATGCTAAAGCTAAGTTGGCAACCCCAATTTATCTACTAATATCTACAATTTATTTAAGTGTGGTGATACTAGCAGAGACGTCTTTATGTGGCAATAATTTAATATGAGAATGCAAATTTAACTAGGTTGACGTTTTGTTGCTAAGTTAATAGGTGCAATAAGGAATCAATATAGTCTTATGGAGCTGTTTTATGTATGCTCCACCTTAATAAAGGAGATGGTGAACGGATGGCTAATAATTATAATTTGATTGTTGTTTTGGGGGCAACTGCAGGCGGCAAAACTGGCTTGGCTGTTCAGATTGCAGCAGGACAAAACGGCGAAATAGTTTCAGCGGATTCTCGACAAGTGTACCGTGGTATGGACCTTGGTACAGGGAAAGACCTGCATGAATACGGTGGCATCCGTTACTATTTGATTGATATTGCCGAGCCCGGTAGCGAATATAATGTTTTTAAGTTTCAGCAGGATTGCTTTGCTAGCATTGAAAAGGTCTGGAAACGGAACAAAATGCCCATATTGTGCGGTGGCACGGGGATGTATCTTGACGCCGTTTTAAGTGGTTACCGTTTGGTTCCTGTTTCCCATAATACTACTTTACGCAATGAACTCGAGTTGTGCAGTGATGAAGAATTACGGAGTAAGTTGCTGCTACTGAAGCCCGAGCAGCACAATCGTACCGATTTAGTTCAAAGGTCGCGACTTGTAAGGGCAATTGAAATAGCGATGGGTGAACGGTCACAAAAAGCAAAACTTCCTGCTTTTCCCCCGTTGTCACCATTGGTCTTTGGCGTTAAGTGGCCACGTGAAATATTGCGTAAGCGTATCGCCATGCGCCTACAACAACGCCTTGAAGTCGGGATGATAGATGAGGTCCAACGGCTGTATGACGCTGGAGTGTCATGGGAAAAACTTGAGTTTTATGGCTTAGAGTATCGTTTTCTTGCCCAGCACCTGCAAGGGAAATTGAGTAGAAATGATATGGAGCAAAAATTGTGTAGTGCAATTTGTAATTTCGCTAAACGGCAAGAAACTTTTTTTCGTAACATGGAAAAGCGTGGCGTGAAGATTAATTGGTTGGATGGTGAGGGAGATATGTATAATGAACTGTCCTGCTTATTGTAATCGCTCACTACAGAAGTATCTTTCCAGACGAGCGATAAAGTCGCCGTGGGAAATCTCGAACTCTTTTAAGGATGATTTTTCTGCCGTAATAGTAATCCCCGCATTAGCTGAATCAAAACACCTTCCTTGCACCCTCTCGTGTATAGCTAAAAACCCGCTCGAAGAATTATCAAAAACTTTAGTTGTTGTAGTTGTTAATAATGTGAGTGGCGCAACTGCTGAGCAAAAAGAGAATAATTGCGAAACTTTACGCTGGTTACATGGAGTTGATATCGCTGGCCTTAATTTGTCCTGGGTTGATGCTTGCTCTACAGGGCTAGAGCTTCCTGATAAGGATGGTGTTGGGCTAGCTCGCAAGATTGGTTTTGATCTCTCATTGCCGTTATTAAATTGGGGGGAATTGCCAATTCTTGTTTCGTTAGATGCGGACACTTTGGTAGATGCTAACTACCTGCCAGCAATTTTTGCATACTTTAGAGAAGGAGTCACTGGTGGGGCCGTGTTGCCGTATCGTCATCAATTCGGGAGCTCAACGGAGGAAGAATTTGCAATTAGAAAATATGAATTGTATCTGCGTAGTTACCTTTTTGGGTTAGGTAGGGCTGGATCACCGTATGCATACCATACAATAGGGAGTGCATTGGCCTGTCGATCAGATGCTTATATAGCAGCGGCGGGCATGAGTCGGCGCAAAGCTGGAGAAGATTTTTACTTTTTGCAACAATTGGCAAAAACTTCGGGCATTGGATTAGTAAAAGGGACAGTGGTTAAGCCATCGGCAAGGTTCTCAAGTAGGGTACCATTTGGGACTGGAAAGGTGGTGCAAGCTCAAGTTCAAACTAATCATTTTCCATGTCAGTATATTTCCCTTGCGGCGTTTAAGGTTTTGCAAGACTGGTTGGTGTTGGTAGCTAATAATTGGAATACTTGTGCAGCGGAGCTTATTGATCAGGCTAAGGCAATATCGCCGATATTGTTTGATTTCTTGCAGGGATTAAAATTTACCATTGTTTGGGAACGGTTGCAGCTTAACTCTGTATCGCAAGGGCAAATGTTGTCGGCATTTAATCTTTGGTTTGATGCCCTGCGAACCCGGCAACTTTTGACTCGATTGGAAGATGGGGCGAATTTGTCTACAGCGAATTTGGTTGCTGAATTGTTGGCTTGGGGTGGCTATCAAGGAGTGGATACGGAGGCTGAGCAATTGCAATTATTGGAGCATCTACAAGGGGTTTTCCCTAGTTAAATCATTGGGCGTGCACCGGTAGGGTATCGGTGCACGCCTGTCTTTAGCTGTTAATATTTACCAAATTCATCATCATCAAGCTGAATTTGTTGAGCAGCAGGCGCTGCTGGTGAGCTACCCCAGCTGTCAGCCGTAGTTGGTGCCTGAGTTGGACGAGGTGGCGGCGCTGGCGCGGAAAATTGTTTTTGCGGAGCGTGGTATGCTGGAGCTAAGCTAGCGCTAGCCGAGGAACCAATAATCTTAAAATGTTCCAGTAGCTTCTGTAAAAAGCGAGTTTGCCCAGAAAGTTCTTCTGCCACCGCAGCAGTCTCTTCAGCGCTTGCAGTTGACGTGTGGTTGACTGCATTTAATTGGGAAAGTCCTTCGTTGGCCTGAGAAATGCCGTGTGCCTGTTCATTACTGGCTGCGGCGATCTCATCAACTAGATCAGAGACTTGTACGACTCCTTGGTAAATATCCTTAAGGGCACCAGCAGTTTGTTCAGCCATTTTGGTACCGTTTTCGGTTTTTTCCACTGAGCTTTGGATTAATGTAGTTGTTTCACTTGCTGCTTTAGCGCTTCGAGCCGCCAAGTTACGAACCTCTTCTGCAACCACCGCAAAGCCTTTGCCGTGTTGTCCCGCTCGGGCAGCTTCAACCGCAGCATTTAGCGCCAATAGGTTGGTTTGGAAGGCAATCTCATCAATGACCTTGATGATTTTACTGATACTTTTACTCGACTCATTGATGTCGGTCATCGCTTTGGTCATTGCTTGCATCTGTTGGTCACCTCGTTCTGCTGCTTGTTTTGCTGTAGCAGAGAGTTGACTCACTTGTTCTGCATTGCGACTGTTGCTAGCTGTTTGTTCGTTCATCTCCTGCATTGATGCAGAGATTTCTTCTAATGCGGCCGCTTGCTTGGTTGCACCATCTGCTAAGGAGGTACTCGTTGCAGAAACCTGCATAGTGTCAGAGGCAATTTTTTGGCTGGAAAGAAGAACTGAGCTGAGGGTTTCTGAAACTCCACTATTTACTTGAGTTAGTGGTTGGGCAATAAGGCCGGAAGCTTTAAAGGTAAAGTCACCAGAAGCTAAATGTTTAAATGCACTAAGGATATTATTTTTTAGACTGTCGGCAAATTGATCCATTCGATTGGCTAATTGTCCGACTTCATCTCCTGAATTTTGATTAAGACGTTGATCGAGGTCTCCAGCATCCATTCCTTCGACCATTTTTAGAATCGCTCGCAGGGGGGCAACGATCTTAAGGGTGATTGCAAGCCAAATAATGATGGTAATTGCGATTACAATTAAGCCACCAATATAGAGTGAAGCGGTAAGGCGAGTAACTTTTTTATGTGAATCTTCTGCGTACATACCAACTGCTTGGTTCATGGCTTTCAGTAGAGGAATGTTAGTTTTTTGAATTTCCAGCGTGGCTGCATCAATTTGCGCTTCACTACTACCGGTATTGGTTAGAATTTGGACTTTGTTTGAAAATGCAACCCACATGGACTCTACTTGCCGCATTTGCTGCAGGATTGCTGTATTTGTTGTCGGCGGTAGATTCATTTGTTGGTTGCCGTTTATTAGTCCTTGTAGCGAAGCTTGAAAAAGATCGTGTGATTTCTTTAGAGAGCTGCGACTAGTAGAAACTGCTACCCCAGCTTTAATCGCCATGGCATCTTTTGACATCTGCTGACTTAGCATGCGTTGTCGACCGGCAATGTTTATTACGGTGGAATCATCTTTTTGATTACTTAGTGTAGAAGTTGTGAATACGATTAATAAAATTGTAATCATGGTGATTGCACTAATAGCGCCAGTTAGTTTTGCCCCTATTCCTAATGAACTTGATTGGGTCATGTTATTGCTCCGCTTTACAGTTAAAGATTAAAATAGTCGCATGAGCCATATCTTAGATGATTGAGGGTGGAAGTCAATCTAATTTTTGATTATTTTAATGTTAGCTGTGGATGTAATACAGGGTTTAGAAGTTTAGTGGTAAATTGCTAATTATGGTAGAAATGTCTACTTAGGAAATTAGTGTAGCGCTTGAAGTTACAAACGTTTAGAGGGGATAACTGGGGGATGAAAAGATTAAGGTTGTGTGAACTGTTGCCCCTGCGAAGTAGGGAGGGGCAATAGTTCACACAGCATCTAAATTATCCCATTTGAAAATTGTTAAACTTTTTGTTCCATTCCCCAGATTCCACAAGGGCAGATACCAGCACAAATCCCACAACCGATACAGTAGTTGTCGTCGGAGATGTAGGCAAAACTTCCATCTGCTTCTTCGTCTCTGCGGATGGCACCCTCAGGGCACGCTTCAAGGCACATATTGCAATCGCGACAAGTACCACAAGAGAGGCAGCGATTGGTCTCCTTGGTTGGATCGACAAGGTTAAAGCGACTCCGATTTTGGGGTCGGAAAAGCTCTGTGCTTAAGTTTTCTGGTGGCACGATTACTGGTTTTGGCTTAGCAACTGGAGTGTCACCATTTAAGTAGCAATTGATATAGTCGGCAGCGTCATGACCGTCACCAATAGCGTGAGTTAAAAGGCCGGGCTTCACCGAATCGCCAATGGCAAAGACGCCCGGTGCTTTAGTTAGCTGACCGCAATCATCAACGTCAGCCATGCCACGCTCGTCTAACCATTCGCGGGGAACGTAACTGAGATCTGGTCGTTCACCGATAGAGATAATAATGGTGTCAGCTTTAATTAGGCGTCCATCTTTGGTGTGCAGCCCTTCAGCGTCAACCTTGTCGGTAAAGAGCGGCCACTCAATTTTCCCACCCAAGCGCTCAAAATGGTCAATCTCTTTTTTGAATGCTGCTGGGCGTTGGATATCGATAGCGGTAACTTGTTTTGCCCCTCTGGCATATGCACCGAGACAGACGTCCATGCCAGCATTGCCGGCACCGATAACGATTACATTTTCACCAATTTCCGGATTTTCCCCAGAGTTAAACTGTTTAAGGAATTCCAGCCCTTTAACCAGCCGCTCATGCCCTGGGAAGGGGATAACTACTGGTGTGTGCGCACCTGAAGCGATAACAATGGCGTCATAATCTTTTTGGATTTGTTTGAAGGTTTTCGCATCAACGCTGGTATCGGTTTTAATTTCGACACCAAGTTTTTTGATTCGATCAATTTCAGTGGTAAGAGAATTCGCTGGCAACCGGTCGGTCGGAATAACCTGTCGCAGCTTGCCGCCAACTTCAATGTCGGCTTCGATTACTGTTGGCGCGTGCCCTTTTAGGCGTAATTGCCATGCAGCAGAGAGGCCACCTGGTCCACCGCCAATTACGGCAACTTTTTTACCGCTATCTGCTTCTGGTGTGGGTGATTTAGCTTCGAGCGACAATTTGCCGAGCGCTGGCATTGATATTGGTAGATCGATAAACTGCCGGGTACAAGCATCCATGCACGGGTTAGGGCAGACTTCGCCACAAACACTGGCAGGGAATGGAGAGTAGTTTAGGACCAGCTCAATCGCCTCTTTATGCTTCCCTTGCCGCAATAAATTGATGCGATCTTGGGTCGGAATTGCCGATGGACAGGCCGACTGACAAGGGGAGCAAAATTCTTTGTTTTTCCAGTGTGGAATTTTGAGGCGATTCTCACCGACATTTACTAGGCCGGCAATTTGGGTGTAATCATCCTTTATTAGCCCGCCAAAAATGCCGCCATCATCAACCCATTTATCGAGTCTAAACTCGTGCATGGTGCGACGCATGTTTTTGCGTAAACGACGTTCCTCTTCACTTTTGGCGCTAACTTTGCGCCACTGACTGAAGTCGGTTAGTTGCTCGAGATACCATGGTTTTTCGATGTTCTCAAGGAATGTTGGCAATCCGGTAGTTAGAAACTCGATGTCATCATCGTTTAGATCGAGGAGCCAGACATCATCGGGCAAGTTTTCTACTTGGCCACGAACGTAAATAGTTCCACCAACCATCCCCATGCAGCTACGGTCACCTAGGACAGAGCTGTAGTCTTCACAGTCAAGGCCACAGATAACGGCGGTACCGCCGCCCATAAATTCAAAAGCAAATGAGCCGGTGTTTTTTAGTACCCATAACTCTGGAGATGGAAATGCGGGATCGTGCTTCATCAAGGAGCCTGAGCGCGCACCAACTTGTCCGGCAACGAATATTTTACCGCTTGCGGCACAGTGGGCAGTAGTGTCGCCACTGTCCCCTTTGATTATTAGCTCTGCTCCGGCGTTAAGCCAGCCAGCATCCGCGGGGGTGGAACCATCGACAATTATCTGGGTGCCCGCTAGACCAAAGGCGCCAAGCCGCTGTCCGGGGTTCTTGACCTTGAACTTTAGCGTTTTACCGTCGCCTGACCACAGGGGACCGCCAATATCGTGGTGCCCTGAGGAGAGTAGCTCAAAATCTGTCTCACCTTGGTCTAGGGCTGTATATATTTGCTGTAGCAAGGCTTGCGTAGAGATTCGTTCGTTACCAGAGCCAAAGCCATTTATTGTTGTAGCCATATATCAATTCTCCGTTAGAAGTAAGGGGTAATTGGTGAGAAGCGAGAACAAAAATCCTTTGACGTTTTGTCGCGCTCCTAACCCTTCACGCCTCACGTTCTTTTAACA
>JADGED010000379.1:405-747 GCA_016744555.1 Desulfuromonadaceae bacterium | reverse complement strand
CCAATAGACTGTGCCGCCAGAATACCAACGGCCTGTCCAATCTCAACCGTATCCCCATGGGAGAGGTCACGTCCGTAACACTTGGCGCATACACCGCCACGCGTCATACATGTCAAAACCGAGCGAATCTTGAGGCTTGTGATACCGGCCTCTTCGATGATGGCGAGAATCCGCTCATCGATCTCGACACCCTCTTCGACCAACACTTCATCGGTGAAGGGGTCGTAAACATTCTCAAGAGTGGTCCGACCGAGAATACGCTCGCCCAGGCGCTGAATGACTTCACCGCCTTCCATCAGGGCCTCAACTTCGATGCCCATGGTGGTACCACAGTTGCTTTCA
>JADGED010000379.1:0-395 GCA_016744555.1 Desulfuromonadaceae bacterium | reverse complement strand
ACCTTTACGTGCACCGTGGGTAGAGACAAAATACTGAAGAACCGACAGGCCTTCACGGAAGTTCGCCTGGATGGGGGTTTCGATGATCTCACCGGAAGGCTTAGCCATCAAACCACGCATACCTGCCAACTGACGCATCTGATCCTTGGAGCCTCGTGCCCCAGAATCTGCCATCATAAAAATGGAGTTGATGTTGTCAATGTTCCGGTCATCAAGGCGAATATCGGGCTCATCCTTAATCGGAGAAGGTACCGGGATTTTGGGCTCACTCATGTAGTCCATCATCGCATTGGCGATATCATCCGTGGCCTTGGCCCAGATATCCACAACCTTGTTGTACTTCTCACCCTGGGTGATAAGGCCTTCGGAATACTGACGGTTAATCTCCAAAACCT
>JADGED010000378.1 GCA_016744555.1 Desulfuromonadaceae bacterium | reverse complement strand
ATTTGTTCTAAGTATTTTCTCCTGATCTCTGTGCCTCTGTGGTGAGGAGTTGAAGCTTTTCGATGATTGGCTGATCAGCAGCGAGGATGTTGTAGTTATTAAGTTGGTCTGCTTCTACCCAGCAATGACCATCAACTTCGAGGTGTTTGATTTCGCCATATTCCCAGTTGCACAAATATGCAAAAATTACGACATTGCCCCAGTCATAACTATGGCGGACTGTTTCCAATAGATCCCCTACTGTAATGTCAATATCTAATTCTTCCTTGATCTCACGTTTTAGTGCTAGTTGATGAGTTTCACCGACTTCAATTTTGCCCCCAGGAAACTCCCAGTATCCCCCCAGTTTTTTATCGGCTGGGCGCAGAGTGATAAGAACCTTGTTGTGCTGTTTGATGACGGCAGCGCAAACTTTGACGGGTAACCTTTGAGAATTGGCATTTACCATTTAAATTATATCCATAGCTTCGTTTAAGTAAAATTAGTTGGCGGCAACGACACTCTGTGCTAGAAACAGGCACCAACTTGTTGCTAGCGGCTACTATAGGAGTTTACACATGTTTCAGTTGTTTGATGATATCGCTTTTCGTTACGACTTGCTTAATCGACTACTCTCTTTTGGTATAGATCGGCGCTGGCGTCGCTATGCGGTAAGCCAACTGAGTATTCCGAAAAATGGCAGAGTTCTCGATATTGCCACTGGTACTTGTGATGTTGCGTTAGAGGTTGCGAAGCAGACCGACCCTTC
>JADGED010000377.1:285-782 GCA_016744555.1 Desulfuromonadaceae bacterium | reverse complement strand
GTGCATATTCGAATGTACCAGGCAAAATCTGCTTTGAAAAATCAATGGGAATGAACTTACTTTGGCAGGATAAATCAGGTTTGTAGTTCGCCATAACATTTTACGGTCGGTGAATAATATCTATTAGATCACAGACAAGATCACCGCGCAAGGTTAAAAAAACAACCATTAGAAAATAAGGAGATGAACACTGAAATGTTCCTTTTTGGAGAAATTCTACAACCTCAACGCCCAAATAATGGGCAAATATCAGTTGGTTAAAATAAGCGACGCAGGAGCAAAAACCAACTGTTATTTGTCCTGATTAATTTGCTTGTTATAAGTTTTTACCCCCAAAAACATCCTTGGGGATCTTCGCTTACTATTTGCATTAACGGCTCTAGATGCTGATTAATACCATTTGGATCATATTGCTGCCATCTCATGTTTTGACGCTGCCAATATAGCTTCCAAATTTTATCTTTTTTTACATAGGTGAACTTAGCAACAAACAGCTC
>JADGED010000377.1:0-277 GCA_016744555.1 Desulfuromonadaceae bacterium | reverse complement strand
TTTTACTTTTAGGTATAACTTGAATGTAATAAAAACACCTTCAATCAGCACAATCAGCTCAGCTGTTCCTTTTGAAAAGCCAATAGCTTTAAAAAGGGAGACTAAAAGGTCAGGAAAAGGACTCGCAGTAAAAATAAATGTACATAATAATATAGCACCGATAAACTTTGCTAAGTCTGAAACTTCTCCACCGCTTTTATACATAGTTACGCCACAAATGGGGCAAATGTGATCAGTAGCTCTCTCAAATATCAGACCTCCCTCATCTGTATGCCAC
>JADGED010000376.1 GCA_016744555.1 Desulfuromonadaceae bacterium | reverse complement strand
GTACAGTAAGGCTGACAGCCATGTGCAGATGGGCCGCAAGTGTTGGGAATGCCATCGTGAAGTTCCTCATGGTGTGACCCGTAACTTGACAACTAGCCAAGAAAATCTAGTTCTCGATTAACGCTAGAACTAATAAACTGGAGGAAGAAACCTTATGAAGAGATCAACTATTATCACAGTCCTGTGCGTCATGGTGATGGTGCCGATGCTGCTGCTGGCGGTATCTATCAAAGAGAATAAAGCCGAGCAGGCGCAGATCAACGCAACCCCGAAGATTAAAAAACTTGAGCCACGTAGTGCTGAATGGGGCAAACATTATCCAC
Organism: Desulfuromonadaceae bacterium; assembly: GCA_016744555.1. Lineage (GTDB taxonomy): Bacteria > Desulfobacterota > Desulfuromonadia > Desulfuromonadales > Geopsychrobacteraceae > Desulfuromusa. The sequence continues at coordinate 472 of JADGED010000376.1, read as the reverse complement.
GTCAGTTCGATTCCTATATGCAGACTAAGAAGAGCGACGACATCAAAGATGTGCTCAAAGATAACCCGGCACTGGTTGTGATGTGGTCCGGTTATGGCTTCGCCAAAGACTACAACGCTCCGCGCGGTCACTACTATATCCTTGAAGACAACATCAATACCCTGCGCACCGGCGCTCCGGTAGATGACAAGACCGGTCCGATGCCGACCGCCTGCTGGACCTGTAAGTCTCCTGACGTACCGCGTCTGATCGATCAGATGGGCGAGAACGACTTCTACACCGGCAAATGGGCTCGCCACGGTGGTGATATCGTCAACCCGGTCGGTTGTGCTGATTGCCACGATAACGAGACCATGAAGCTGACCGTAACCCGCGACTACTTGAAGCGCGGCCTCGATGCTGAAGGTAGCATGCCGTTCGCCGATGCGACCCATCAGGATATGCGGACTCTGGTCTGTGTTCAGTGCCACTC
>JADGED010000375.1 GCA_016744555.1 Desulfuromonadaceae bacterium | reverse complement strand
GGATCGATATGTACAACACGTGTTGTTGCCGGAGTTGGTTTTCCACAATTATCTGCTGTGATGCAAGTTGCCGAAGCGTTGATAGGTTCAGGTGTTCCTGTTATTGCTGATGGCGGAATTCGTTATACAGGTGATATTCCAAAAGCGATAGCCGCAGGTGCAGATACTGTTATGCTAGGATCTTTATTAGCAGGTACCAAAGAGTCGCCAGGAGAAACTATTATTTTTGAGGGCCGTAAGTTTAAATCTTATCGTGGAATGGGTTCTGTCGAGGCTATGAAATCTGGGTCTAAAGACAGGTATTTTCAGGATGTTGAAGATGATATTAAAAAATTAGTTCCTGAGGGAATTGTAGGTCGTGTGCCTTATAAAGGTGAATTGTCAGAAACTATGCACCAATTTATTGGTGGCTTAAGAGCTGGTATGGGCTATTGTGGAGCTAAAGATATTAAAACTCAAAAAGAGGGACAGTTTGTTAAAATTACATCTTCGGGTATTGTAGAGAGTCATCCTCATGATGTAACTATTACTAAGGGGTCTCCAAATTATTCTAGAAGATAATTTATTTGCAATAAATGGTTTAAAGCTGTCTGAAAAGACAGCTTTTTTTATGTCAATAATATTCAGGAAATCATTTAGTATATTATTAAAGACACTTCACCTTTAGGTTAAGTCATTTCACTTAAATAATAAATTTTAGGATACCAATTGATAATACTTTTGTGCCGTAATTATGATGTAATATAATAATAACCCCAATATTAAACGGCTTTGATTGGTAATCCCAAATAGTTGTCTTCTTCAATTAGCTTGTTAAAGTCGTTTTATTTTTCTCTTGTCAGAATAGCATGACGTCCCA
>JADGED010000374.1 GCA_016744555.1 Desulfuromonadaceae bacterium | reverse complement strand
GTGTCCCCGATCCCTTCGGACAGCAGCATGCCGATGCCGATGGCGGATTTGGTGATGCCGGCATAAAGGCCACCCGCTTCGGTAACTCCAACATGAAGGGGCACGTCGGTCAACGGTGAAAGCTGCCGGTAGGCCTCCACGGTACGTTCCACATCCGAAGCCTTCAAGGAGACCTTAATATTATAAAACCCCAGATCTTCTAAAATCCGGATATTGGCAAGGGCACTTTCCACCATGCCCCGGGCTGTCACACCGTATTGCTTCTCAATCTCTTTTTCCAAGGATCCGCCGTTTACCCCGATGCGGATGGGAAGCTTGTGGGCCTTGGCACAGTCCACCACGGCTTTTATTTTATCGGCCGTGCCGATATTTCCCGGATTGATCCGCAGCCCATCCACACCGGATTCGGCCGAAGCAATGGCCAGACGCCAATCAAAATGGATATCGGCAATCAAGGGGATATGAATCTGCGCTTTAATTTCTTTTAAAGCTTTGGCCGCCTCCATATCCGGCACGGCTGCCCGGACAATTTCGCACCCGGCCTTTTCCAGGGATAATATTTGATTTACAGTGGCTTGCACATCCTGGGTCTGGGTGTTGGTCATGGACTGAACCGAAACCTGTGCCCCGGAGCCCACGGGTTGAAATCCCACCTTTATCTGCCGGGTTTTCCGGCGTTCTTTGAGCAGCGGCATAAATTAAATCCTTATTTTAAAAAAGCAAATGCCTGCATCGCAAATTTCAGATGCAAGCATATTTCTATAACCGATTAAATTACCATATCGGGATAGTTTTTTTCAAGATATTGCTGACAGGCCATACGCCGGGCCAAGGACAAAAAGCCAATAAAGCCTTGAAG
>JADGED010000373.1 GCA_016744555.1 Desulfuromonadaceae bacterium | reverse complement strand
GCTTTAAACACGCCTACAGAGCTCAACTACAACCGCTATGATGCGCAGCAGGCGCGACGTATTCTTGACCGCCTTGTGGGGTACCAGGTTTCCCCCTTACTCTGGAAAAAAGTCCAGGGAGGGCTAAGCGCCGGTCGTGTTCAATCGGTGGCTGTTCGCATTATCTGCGAAAGAGAGCGGGCCATCCAGTGCTTCGAGCCAGAAGAGTACTGGAGCATCGCGGCCGAGTTGAAAGGTGGGCCTGAGGCCACCTTCATCGCCAAGCTGACCAAAGTGGACGGCAACAAGGTCGAGATCACAAATGGGGAGATGGCCAACGCCGCTGTGGAAGAGCTGAGCAATAACGCGTACAAGGTCGAAAAGATCACGCGCCGCACAAAGAAGCGAACGCCTCTCCCCCCATTCACCACCAGTAAGCTTCAGCAGGAGGCCATCAACCGCCTGCGCTTTACCGCACGAAAAACCATGAGCGTTGCGCAGCAGCTTTACGAAGGGGTCGACTTGGGTCCCGGTGAGCCCGAGGGTCTCATCACCTATATGCGTACCGACTCAACCCGCATTGCCGATGAAGCCGCATTGGAAGCGGCCACCTTCATCCGCCAAAAGTTCGGTGACAACTACGCCATTGAGACGCCCCGTTTTTTTAAGAACAAAAACAAGGCCCAGGATGCTCACGAAGCGGTCCGCCCCACGAGCGTCTTTAACACGCCCGAAAAGCTGGCCCCCTTCTTGGATGAAGACCAGCGGCTGCTCTACACCCTGATCTGGAAACGGTTCATCGCATCCCAGATGGAGCTGGCCCTGATTGATCAGGTCAGTGTCTCCATCGGCTCGGGACGTTTCACCCTCTCCCTTTCGGGCTCCACGATTAAGTTCCCCGGCTTCACGAAGCTC
>JADGED010000372.1:639-922 GCA_016744555.1 Desulfuromonadaceae bacterium | reverse complement strand
TCTTTCAACTGAGGAACACGCGCCATTGATCCATCTTCATTCATGATTTCACAAATAACACCTGCTGGATACAAACCAGCCATTCTTGCTAAGTCAACAGCTGCTTCGGTATGTCCTGCGCGAACCAATACGCCATTTTTACGAGCCACTAATGGGAAAATATGTCCCGGACGAGTAAAATCTTCTGGCTTCACATCCTTATCAAAAATCCTTTTAATTGTATGAGCACGTTCGTGAGCAGAGATACCAGTAGTACAATCTGCAGCATCAATACTTACCGTAA
>JADGED010000372.1:0-629 GCA_016744555.1 Desulfuromonadaceae bacterium | reverse complement strand
CGTCTGTATTGTTGTAAACCATCATGTCAATGTTCAGCTCATCCAAACGCTCTTTCACAATAGGCATACAAATCAATCCTCCAGCTTGTCTAGCCATAAAGTTGATCGCTTCTGGCGTTACCATTTCAGCTGCCATCAACAAATCACCTTCATTTTCACGATCTTCATCGTCAACCACCACAATCATCTTCCCTAACTTGATGTCCTCGATCGCCTCTTCAATTGTATGAAATTTCATAGTTTTATGTATTGTTGTTTGTTTTGTTTTTTTATTAAGCAAAGCCATTTTCTTTCAAAAAATTCATCGAAATATCAGATTTTTCAGCCTTTGCTGATTCTTCATCTCTGTGAAACATGAATTTTTCAACGTATTTAGCAGTCATGTCACACTCTAGATTCACTTTTTCTCCTTTTTTCTTAGAAGTCAAAGTTGTATCCTCTTGCGTAAGTGGAATAATAGAAACTTTAAACATTTTTTCATCCACATAAGCCACAGTCAAGCTGATACCGTCAATAGCAACAGAACCTTTCTCTACTACATATTTAAGAATATTTTTAGGAGCAGCTATACTCACCCAAATTGCATTATCATCCTCTTCTTTTGCAACAACTTCGCCCAACCCATCAAC
>JADGED010000371.1:675-931 GCA_016744555.1 Desulfuromonadaceae bacterium | reverse complement strand
GTCGGGAGCTTGCCATCACCGCGTTGCGTAGCATTATTGCCGAGGGTGGAGAAGATGTGGCCGCTTCTAACTTGGGAAAATATAAAACGGGCTTTCAGATTGCCGCTATTATTCCGCTGCTTATTCACTTTAATTATTTCGGCATTAATTTTCACGGCATAGGCATGGTTTTTCTCTGGTTCGCCCTCGTGCTGACGGTGTGGTCCGGCACAGACTATTTTTTTCGTTTTAGAAAACTGCTCACCACGTAAATTTT
>JADGED010000371.1:0-665 GCA_016744555.1 Desulfuromonadaceae bacterium | reverse complement strand
GACTTTGTGCGGGTATTTTGTTGTCTGAATTGGGAAAAACCCATTGATAAGAAATTTAAATGGGAAGTGCTGTGATTGCGATGTCGCCTTCTCTGGGGCGTTCTATGGCAGGCCTGGTCGAGTTTTGTCTTTTTTTTTGAAAAGGCAGGTGGCTGGAATTAAAGGCATCGGGTCCCTGCGGGGCATGAAAGACCTTGTTAGGCTCAATGTTTTCATTGACAGCAAGGGTCTCAGCGGTTAAAACCTTTCTCGTCCTCAGGGCATTGAGCGGGAATAACTCAGTGGTAGAGTGCAACCTTGCCAAGGTTGACGTCGCGAGTTCAAATCTCGTTTCCCGCTCCACAATTTTAGGCGGCTTGGCCAAGTGGTAAGGCGACGGCCTGCAAAGCCGTTATTCTCCAGTTCGAATCTGGAAGCCGCCTCCAAACAACAAAAAGCCATTGACCCATCGGGTCAATGGCTTTTTCGTTGTTTGGGCATGGCGAAGCCATGCAAGGCTTGCCCGCAAGCCTTCAGGCGGCCCGGCGGAGCCGGAACCCGCCGTTCGATTTTGCATTACCCATTGATTCAATGAGTCTCTGAGGGGTGACCTGCCTCTCGGTTTGATGACATCACTTATTATCCCGCCAGTACGGGTCAATGGCTTTTTTTTGTTTGGGCATGGC
>JADGED010000370.1:448-995 GCA_016744555.1 Desulfuromonadaceae bacterium | reverse complement strand
CCAAATACACCTTACAAAAAAATAAGATTGTCTATGCCTCCGTCGACCTTAATGTTGATGTTACTTTTCTTTCAGGAGAAAAAATCCATACCCGGAATATAACCCTGAGCAAAAACTATGATTTGGCGCTAATCACCATTGATGACACCTCGGAGGTGCCAAGCGAACCGATCATCACCAAGACCGCCAGAACCCATCAGGGAGACAAGGTCTACACCATTGGCAGTCCTGCGGGACTTAGTAACACCATAACCTCAGGGATTATTTCTGGCTTCCGTAGCTATACAAATAAGCAGAATCAAACCACCACCGTTATCCAAACCGATGCACCGATAAATCCCGGCAATAGCGGGGGGCCATTGGTAGATGAATCTGGCCAAGTTATTGGAATTAACACCTCTATCTTGAAGGAGACCGAAGGTATAGGCTTTGCCCTACCAATCGATCTGGTGCGGCAAGAGTTTGGCAGCGAACTCAATCTATACTGATTTTGATTTTTCTTAGAGACCAGAACAAACAATAAGAACATTTACATTGCAAACCATGG
>JADGED010000370.1:0-439 GCA_016744555.1 Desulfuromonadaceae bacterium | reverse complement strand
CCAATTTCACTTTATCTTATTTGGTTTTTAATCGGGATCGCCCTACTGGTAGCCGAGATGATGGTTCCAGGTTTTATCTTAGTGTTCTTTGCTGCTGGCAGCTGGATCGTTGCTATCAGCGTATTTTTTCTTGATGAATTATCTCTTACAACCCAAGTAATCATCTTTATTGTTTCGTCGCTAATATTACTTTTTTCTTTGCGTCGCTATGGTCTAGAAACCTTTAAGGGAAAAAGCAAAGGTGGGGTAGATGATGAATTTTCCCAAGTGGGACAAAAAGGACAAGTAACTAAAACTATCCCCGTTGACGGTTTTGGTGAAATTCAACTAGGAGGTACATTTTGGCGGGCAACTGCTAAAGTAATAATTGAAGAAGATCAATTTGTTATAGTAGAGAGTATAGATCCTAACGACGGGCTGGTCATGCAAGTAAAACCAC
>JADGED010000036.1 GCA_016744555.1 Desulfuromonadaceae bacterium | reverse complement strand
GGTAGAATTAGTCAGTCTTTGGAAAAATACAGCGTGGTAACTGCACTAAAGGCGATGGATAGGTCTCACGTTGTTTTAATGGTGTTAGATGCAGAAGAAGGGGTTACAGATCAGGATCTTGCTGTTGCTGGTTATGCCTATGAAAAGGGCCGAGCATTAATTTTAGTGGTCAATAAGTGGGATTTGCCCGAAAAAGATAATCAAACCATGGGCAAGTTTATTGCTGAAGTTGAGCGTCGTTTTAAGTATTTGCCGTTTGCGCCATTGATATTTGTCCTGTTTTCTAACCGCCCCGATGGCGTTCATTTTTCTTACCAACGTTATTTGATTAACTGCTTTAGAGAGAAGTTTAAATTTGACCAAGTTCCGATTAGGCTACAATTTAAAGGGCGTGGCAAAAAAGAATTTTAACATAGGATTAATGTTTTATGGCACTAGAAGGCTATTTAGAAGATTTAGGTTTGTGTGATATTCTGCAAATTCTTAGTCTTAGTAAAAAATCTGGAACCCTGAAACTTAAATGTCAAAAGGGTGAAGGTTTGGTCTGTTTTCTTAATGGCGAGGTGGTTAGAGCATCTTCAAGTTTTTTCCCCGAGACCCTTGGTAAGTTGCTACGTCAACAGCAAATAGTTACTGAGGTACAAGTTGAAGCGGCACTAGAATATCAAAAAACGATTAATTATCATCAACCTTTAGGGCAAATACTGGTAAATGAGTTTAACGTTTCATCGGTTGAAATTGAAAAAGTTGTAGCTGCTCAGATAGAAAAAATAATATTCAGTTTTTTCTCTTGGAACGAAGGCCATTTTTTGTTCCGTCTTGAAGAGATGAAATCGTTTGGTAGTGCTTTGTTAAACCCACTTGATTTTATGCTTGCTAGAGGACTAAGCTCACAGCGTTTAGTGGTTAAGGGGCAACAGGTTGCAGCTGATTTTTGTAGCGATAATGTTGTTGATGCAGCGGCAATAGAGGATGAATTAGCGCAACTTAAAAACCATCATGAACAACAAGGGTTAGATTTGCTGCGGGGGATGTTGGCTGAACTAGAATACCCTGAGTACGGTGGAGGTATAATCCTTTTGATTCTTCGCTATGCCAGCGAAATTATGAATCGTGCTATTATATTTGATGTGAGGGGAAATCAGTTGGTTGGCCTGGGACAGTTTGGTTTAGATGCGTTAAATGTTTCAGCTGATGAGATGGTAAGAAGAATGCATTTGCAGGTTGATCAAGGTTCATTGTTTGCTAGGGTTTTAAATAAGAAATCTGCTCTGTGTGGATCGCTGAAAGACTCAGTTGCAGAACAGAGCTTAAAAGACTTTTTAACTGGGACCCCGCAAGAAGTTTTTCTTGGTCCATTGGTTAGCGATGGTAGCGTTGTTGCTTTGCTGTATGGAGATAATTATCCTGAAGATAAGCCTATCCGTTCAGCAAATGCGTTTGAAATATTTCTTTCTAAGGCAGGGGTTGCAATGGAGCAGGCTTTAGTTCCAAAATAAATTTATTGAAACCCACATATTCTGTTTGAGTTTGGTATAATTATTTCCGCTAAGTATAAACTATACGGAGGTTTACATCATGCAGAAGAAAATTCTCATTGTTGAGGATGAAGAAAGTTTGTTAAAGCTAGAAAGCATTCTTTTGACAACGAAGGGTTATTTGGTACAAGGGGCAACAACTGGATTGGCAGCACTTGAAGCAATTTCAAGAGAAGCTCCAGATTTAATCTTGCTCGATATTATGCTGCCAGAGATGGATGGATTTGAGGTCTGCACCAGAATAAAGAATAATGTAGAAACTAATCATATACCCGTCATTCTTCTTACGGCTAGAAAAAATCCTGAAGATATGGCTCGTGGTAAAGAGGTGGGTGCTGAAGAATATATCACTAAGCCATTTAAGTCTGCGATGGTAATGGCAACAATTGAAAAATTATTGAGTTAGTTAAGTTTTATAGATGTTCAGTTTTTGTACAAGATTATAATTGGCTTGCTATTATCCCCCCCGTTACTATCGTTTTATTTTATGTTAAATGGAGTATTAAAGTAGAAAATGCATGCTGCTAGAATTTTGGTTGTTGATGATTCACCGACTATGCGACAATTTATTACTTTTGCTTTGCAACGGTTTTCTGCTTTAACGATAGATCAAGCTACCGATGGTGTAGCTGCATTGAAACAGTTGTCAGAGAGAAGGTATGATCTGCTTTTAACTGATGTTAATATGCCGATCATGGATGGCTTGAGGTTAGTTGGCTTGATTCGTAAAGATCCTGCCTATGAGAATCTTCCGATCGTTGTAATTACTACAGAGGGGTCTGATATGACCCGTGAGCAGGCAATGTCGAGTGGGGCAAGCGATTATCTGACTAAACCACTACAGACGTCAAAATTGATAGCGGTAACACGTCGGCTTCTCGATCCAGAGAGGTAACGGTGTTAGATCACTGTTTCGCTTACCGTTTGGCTTGACAGTCCAGTGTTTACGTGTAATAAGACTAAATTGATTAGTTGTTTATATAAAGATTTATATTTAGGAGGCGCAGTTGGCTAAAGAAGAAGCTATTGAAGTTGAAGGTATTGTTGTAGAACCGTTACCGAATGCTATGTTTCGGGTTAAACTTGACAATGATCATGTTGTTACTGCGCATATTTCAGGAAAAATGCGTAAGTATTATATTCGTATACTCCCGGGTGATCGCGTTACAGTTGAATTGTCACCGTACGATTTAACTCGCGGTCGGATTACCTATCGGGCTAAATAAACAAATTTAAGTTCTCTTGTTTTATTATTAAAAGATAAGAGGATAATTTAGGCTTTAATTAACGATACCGGCTTTAGCCGGTTTTCGTGTATGTGCTCTGTGGAAGTTAGCAGTAGTTTTGCTTATTATTTATTTTTTAAGTAACGGTGTCGCAGTCCGTTGCGGAGGAATTATGTCAAATCTGTACAATCCCAATGATATAGAAGCTAAGTGGCAAAAAAACTGGATTGAAAAACAACCATTTTGTGCCTCAATGGATTCCGATAAAGAAAAATATTATCTGTTGGAAATGTTTCCTTATCCTTCTGGTAGGATTCATATGGGACATGTCCGTAATTATGCCATCGGTGATGTAGTTGCTAGATTTAAACGCATGCAGGGATTTAATGTTCTTCATCCGATGGGTTGGGATGCTTTTGGTATGCCAGCGGAAAATGCGGCCATAGAACATGGCATTCATCCTGCTAAGTGGACCTATGAAAATATTGATAGCATGCGCGTGCAATTGCAGCGGATTGGTCTTTCATACGATTGGCAACGGGAATTTGCGACCTGTGATGCCGATTATTACCGTTGGGAACAGCTAGTTTTTTTGAAAATGTACGAACGGGGACTGGCTTATAAAAAAGGCTCGTCGGTTAATTGGTGTAACGATTGTAACACTGTCCTTGCAAATGAACAGGTTGAGGATGGTTGCTGCTGGCGGTGTCACAATGAAGTTCAACCCAAAGAACTGGAGCAATGGTTTTTTAAAATAACTGATTATGCAGATGAGCTACTCGAATGGACCGATAAACTTTCCGGCTGGCCTGAACGTGTTCTGGCAATGCAACGGAATTGGATTGGTAAGAGTTACGGTTGTGAAATTGAGTTTACTGTAGCGGATCAAGCGGAAAAAATTAAAGTTTTTACCACCCGTCCGGATACCTTATACGGTGCAACGTTCATGAGTTTAGCTCCTGAGCATCCGCAGGCGAAAGATTTAATTACATCAGATCAAAAGGCCGATGTTGAAGCCTTTATTGACGATGTAGCTCGTCAGGATAAGGGTGATAGAACTAGCGGTGATTTAGAGAAAAAAGGTATTTTTACTGGTTCATATTGTATCAATCCATTAAATGGTGAAAAAATACCAGTTTTCCTCGCTAACTTTGTTTTGATGGATTATGGCACCGGTGCTGTAATGGCAGTTCCTGCTCATGATCAACGCGATTTTGAGTTCGCAAAGAAATATGAGTTGCCTATTCGGGTTGTAATTCAGCCAGAAGGTGAAGTGCTTGATGGCGACACAATGGAAGAAGCTTTTACTGGTAGTGGTGTTTTGACTAACTCTAGCCAGTTTGATGGGAAAGATAATGAAACTGCAAAAGAGGGGATAGCGACCTTCCTTGATGAACAAGGTAACGGTCGTAAGACTGTTAATTACCGTTTGCGTGACTGGGGTGTGTCGAGGCAGCGTTATTGGGGAACACCGATACCGATTATTTATTGTGATGATTGTGGTGCTGTTCCTGTGCCTGAAACGGATTTGCCGGTCAAGCTACCAACTGATGTTGAATTGACTGGTGAAGGGGGCTCTCCGCTGGCCTCACACGCTGCTTTCTTACAGGCAAATTGCCCTAAGTGTGGAAAAATAGCAAAGAGAGAAACTGATACCTTTGATACTTTTGTTGAGAGTTCTTGGTATTTTGCTCGTTATACTTGCCCAGGCCACACTGACGGACCATTGGATAAGGATGCTGCCAACTATTGGTTGCCAGTAGATCAATACATCGGTGGTATTGAGCATGCCGTTATGCACCTTTTGTATGCGCGTTTTTTCACCAAAATTTTGCGTGACCTTGATATGATCGATGTCGACGAGCCGTTTACAAATCTGTTGACGCAGGGGATGGTTTGTAAAGAGACACAACGTTGTGAAGAACATGGCTGGTTGTATCCAGAACAAGTTGATGACGGTAACTGCACCTTGTGTAATAAGCCGATTGTGTTGGGTCGTACCGAAAAAATGAGTAAGTCGAAAAAGAATGTTATCGACCCGAATCAATTGATTGAACAATATGGTGCCGATACCGCTCGTCTATTCTCTTTGTTTGCTGCTCCGCCAGAAAAAGATTTGGAGTGGAATGAGCAAGGAGTTGAAGGGTGTTACCGTTTCTTAAATCGAGTTTGGCGTGCTGTAAATGATAACTTGGAATTGATTTCTGGAGTTGAAGTTCCTGCGACAGTTTCTGGTGATGCAGTTGACCTACGGCGTAAAACAAATCAGACTATTAAAAAAGTTAGTGCCGATATAGATGGTAGCTTCCACTTTAATACCGCCATTGCAGCTGTAATGGAGCTAGTTAATGCCATTTATGCATTTAAGCCGAAGCAAGACCATCCAGGTGTTTTGCGTGAAGCTCTTGAAGCTACTGTGGTGATGTTAAATCCATTTGTTCCCCATATTTGTGAAGAGTTATGGCAAGTACTGGGACATCAGCAAGGGGTTGAACTTTGTGGTTGGCCCACTGTCGATGAAGCGGCATTGGTTACCACTGAACTTACTTTGGTTGTGCAGGTAAATGGTAAAGTTCGTGGAAAGATTACTGTCACCGTTGATGCAGATAAAGAAACTATTGAAGCCGAAGCGCTAGCAGATGAAAATGTACAACGTTTTATTGCCGACAAACAGGTGCGTAAGGTTATCGTTGTACCTGGGCGCTTAATTAATATTGTGGTGGCATAAATGAAATTATTTGGCTTACTTGTTTTAGCGTTTGGGTTGGTTGCTTGTGGTTATAATTTTCCGGGTAATTCTGGAACGTTGCCAGGTGGGGTAGAAAAAGTTTATATCCCTCTATTTATCAATCAAACAGCAGAACCACAGCTAGAAAACACAATGACAAATATGGTGAGCGAAGTCTTTTCTCGTAACCGCAATATAGTGCAGGTAAAAAGTTCTCAGGAAGCGGATGCGGTTTTGCAAGGGGTAGTTAGCAACTATAGTAGCAAGGCAATATCATATGATCAGAATGATGATATCGGCGAATTTCGGGCTACTATGACTGTCACCATGACATTGGTGTCAACAGAAACTAAATTGCCATTATGGGAAAAGGAAATTAGTTGGAAAAAGGTCTATAATGCTGCTGATGACAAAAGTTTACAGGAGGATTATGAGCAGGATGCGATCGAGGAAATAAGCAGGCGTCTAGCAGAAGAGATTCTTTATCAGTTACTTGACGATTTTTAATCGATGAATAGTGATGAATTATTTAGTAAGCTGCGTAGCAATCAAGTTCCGCAGCTTATCTATCTATATGGGCAAGAAGATTTTCTAGTTAAGCGCGCTGCACGGGCTGTTCGAGAGGTGGCTTTGCCCACTGCCAATGATGATTTTAACGATAATCAGTTTTATGGCAAAGAGGCAACTGCTGCAGAAATTCTCGAGGCAGCTTTAACCTATCCGATGTTTGCAGCTAAGCGTTTAGTAACGGTTAAAGACGCTCAGTTATTGCCTGCCGCTGAACTAGAAAAATTACTTACATATCTCCAAGAACCAGCCCCAGAAACATGTTTATTATTTATCGCAGACAAGATTGATAGCCGCCGTAAGTTTTTTAAACATTTTAAAAAAACTGGCATGCTGGTTGAGTTTAAGCCTCTTGCCGAGCGTGAGGTTCCAGGTTATGTGCGTGGTATTCTTAATCAACGCGATGTGAAAATTTCTGCTGATGCATTAGAGTTATTTAGTGCTTTGGTCGGTAATAATTTGCATGAGGTTCATGCTGAGTTAGATAAGTTATCGTTGTATATTGGTACGGCTACTTTGATCGACATTAAAGACGTTCATGCTGTCGTTTCCAGAGGGCGTTCAGAAAATATTTTTGCATTGGGTAATGCTGTTGGTAATGGTGATATCGGTGCTGCATTAACTTTAATTATGCGCCTAACTGCAGCAGGAGAAGCCCCGCTAAAGATTCTTTTTTTGTTGGTAAGGCATTTCCGTCAACTTTGGATGGTGCGTGAACTTCAAGTACAGAAGCGGCCGGTAAATGAAATTGCAAAAATTGCTGGAGTGCCACCCTTTGTTGTTAATGGAATGATGCAGCAGGGGAAACGTTTTTCCCGCAAAGATTTTAATCGTATTTATGAGTTATTTTTAGAAACGGATTTAGCCATGAAGTCGAGTGGTGCTGATGCAGATGCGTTGCTTGAAGGGCTTATTCTCCGGCTGGTTAAGAGATAAAAAAAGAGGAGGCTGATAAGCAGCCTCCTCTTTAATATATAACTAAATAGAAGATTTAGTTGAGGGTATTAACTAACTTGGTCAACCGAGAAATTTTCCGGCTGGCAGTTGCTTTGTGAATAACCCCTTTAGTTGCAGTTTTAGCAATATAAGGAAGAGCTTTTGTGTAAGCTGCTTGAGCTGCATCTTTATCGCCAGCCGTAACTGCTTCGCGTACCTGCTTAACCAAGTTGCGCATGGTGGTACGGATGTGAGTGTTGCGAGCGTTTCTTACGACGTTTTGACGGTTACGTTTTTCTGCTGATTTGTGGTTTGCCACGAATTGTTTCTCCTTGTTATTTTATATGTTCCTGCGTTAATTTTTTGCGATAGTAAAGTTATGTTGTTGTCCTGTCAAGTTATAACAATTTAATGATAGCGAAAAAAATACGTATCTTCAGCTTGTTAACATGGCTCGGTTAGGGATTAAGATTTTTAAATGAGTGAGAAGAGAAAAATTGCTGCAGCAACTTTGGTTATGGCATCAGCAACTGCCATGAGTAGAGTTGCGGGTTTGGTTCGTGATGTTGTTGTTGCCCGTATTTTTGGTGCTGGCATGGTGACAGATGCTTTTTTTATGGCTTTTACCATCCCGAATTTGTTGCGCCGGTTTTTTGGAGAAGGGTCGTTAACTGCTGCTTTTGTCCCAATTTATTCTGAAGTTTTTCATCAACGTGGAGAAAAAGAGGCACAGCAGTTAGCGAACCGCTGTGTTACCTTGTTGCTGCTGATTATGTTGTTGGTTGTTGCGATTGGGGTAATCTTTTCACCTTTGATTGTGCAAGGAATCGGCTATGGCTTTGGTCAAGTTGAGGGGAAGTTACACTTAACTAACCAACTAAACCGAATTATGTTTCCCTACATTGGTTTGGTGTCGATGTTGGCATTACTAACCGGTATTCTTAATGTTCGGGGGCACTTTTTCTTTCCATCGTTGTCGCCACTATTTTTAAACTTATCGATGATTATCAGTGCTTTGACTATCGGGCAGATGTTTGAACAACCAATTTATGCCCTTGCTGTTGGGGTGATCTTGGGGGGGATAGTTCAGTTATTACTACAGTTTCCAATTTTATGTCGCTATAAAATTAAGTTGCGACTAAACTTTAATTTTCGCAGTGATTTCTTTCTGAGAAAAATCATGACCTTGATGTTACCCGGTATCGCTGGGGTAGCTATCTATCAAATTAATATTATTGTCATTAGGTTGTTAGCTTCATTTCTTCCCGAGGGGAGCGTGTCATACCTTTATTATGGCCAGCGACTGTTCGAATTTCCGCAGGGCATTTTTATTGTTTCTCTTGCCCAAGCAGCGTTACCAATGATGAGCCGTCAAGTTGCTGAGGATGATACTGTTGGGCTTCAGCAATCACTACGTTTTGCTATGACAATGATTACCCTGTTTACGCTCCCAGCAATTGTTGGTTTGATTGTTTGTGCTCAGCCAATCTATTCCCTTTTCTTCCTCGGTGGTGAATTTGATATTCTTGCCTTAAAAAATACGGCACTGGCTTTAATTTGTTATGCACCGGGACTAATCTTTGTTGGTTATAGCCGCATTGCCGCCCAAACTTTCTATGCCCTAAAAGATACTCGTACCCCAGTGATAATTTCATTTTGGACTTTGGTAGTGAATTTGCTAGTGGGGATTACTTTGATGCAGTTCTATGGCTTTGTTGGATTGGCAGTTGCTTTAACTGTAGCCTCTCTATTTAATGCTGTTTTGCTGGTATCTTTGTTGCAGCGCAGGGTAGGTTCCTTTTTGCATAAATCTTTATATGTGCCGGTATTGAAGGCCGTTCCGAGCTGCATGGCTATGGCGGTTGTGGTTGTGTATATTTTAGATATGGTTGATTGGTTGCAAACCGGTTTGCTGTGGCAAAAATCGTTATTTCTCAGTGCTGCAATCGGTGCAGGTATTTTAACTTATCTCGGCTGTTGTTACTTGTTTCGGGTCGACGAAATAAAACAAGGGTGGCATATGCTTGCTAAGCGGGGACATAAGTAGTTTTCGTTATGCTACTTAGCTAGCTTATTTAAACTGTTGAATGTTTATTTCACCACTTTTTATTCTTAGATCCAGCCACTTTTTTAACCAAACTTTGAAAAACTGTCTGGTTGCTGGAGTCAATAAGCAAAACCCAAATAGGTCGGTACAGAAACCTGGCGTCAAAAGTAATAATCCACCTGCTAAAATCATTACTCCATCTAACATTTCTTGAGTTGGAATTATCCCTTGGTTTAGATCGGTTTGAATCTTGTTAATTAGATTAAATCCTTGAGTTCTGGCTAGGTATGCACCAGCAATTCCGGTAAGTATTATCATCCCTATTGTTGCCGCAATGCCGATTTGATGGCCGGCTTCAATTAATACATATAATTCTATTATTGGGATCAATGTGAAGAGTATTAGGAGTTTTATAAACATCTATTTATCCTTTTGTTAAAATCATTAAAAAAATCATAAGAGTTATATGGTATTTTTCTAAGGCAATGGGCTGTGAATTCTAAGTACCTGAAAATACATGCAAAAAAAACTGGTTAAAAAATAGGCAAAATGTAGGCCCAGACCGGAAATGCTGTGTCGCTGATATTTTCAACAGCTTTATCTACAGGTTATCCACAGCTGGCGTGGATTGAATCTAAAACCTTTTATTTTTCACCAACTTTGCAATTAATGACTAAAAGTGCAATCAAATTATTTGTCAAAATTGGTCATGACTTTCATGGTTTTTTTACGTAATAAATCCTCTGCATCAAGATGGAGAGAATTCGCCAATTGAACCACTCCAAAAAGCAAGTCACCAAGGATTGAATCAACAGCAGCTGGAGGCTGATCAACTTGATCATTGGTGATAGTTAGTTGATCTAATAGATCGTGAATTTTATCAATATTTAACTCACTATTAGCTGTTTTTGTTTTTTTTGCAACTTTTGTTGCTTGTTTCAGGGCTGGAAGGTTGCCGGGAATTCGATCGACAAGTTTATTGCCTTTACCTTTACTGGTTCGCTCCTGTTGTTTAATTTCATCCCAGAGTGCATCAAGGTCAGAAGTACTTGCATCGCTAAAAACATGTGGATGACGGCGGATAAGTTTACTGTTAATTGAATTTGCTACGTCGGCTAATGTGAATATATTTTTTTCATTATAAATTTGGGCAAGAAAAATAACCTGAAGAAGAAGGTCGCCTAGTTCATCCCGAATCTCTGTGGTCTCTTCGCTGTCAATGGCTTCTATTAATTCATATGCCTCTTCTAAAATGTAAGGCTTTAATGACTCGGGAGTTTGATCTTTATCCCAAGGGCAGCCAGCAGGAGAACGTAGTGTTGACATAGTTTCAACTAATTTTTTTATTGCAATTGTGCTTTGGTCATTATCCATTTTAAATACCGTTATAATAGTTATGGTTTAGGGGTTATTTGTTCATGTTTATATGCTGTCTTTTCTTGGTAATAAATACCAGACTGCGTATCAGTTTAAAAAAAACTTGCAAATCCACGGTGAATGGGCTAGAAAATGCGCCATTCTGAATAGATTAAAGGTGTTATTGACGGTTTGACTTGACATGTTTTTGTCTCTCTCTATACTGTCTCTTTTGCCTTGGTGGTGAGCTAGTGCAAATTGAGTTAAAAGATATCAAAGCTGGAGAGTTGGAGCAAGAGTACTCCTGTACTGTGGATGATTTTCCACAGCTACAAGATTTTATTGCTGCTGGTGAAGTGAAATTTTATCCACCGCTCGAGTTTAAATTGCGGTTGCAGCAAACGGGAAAGTTTGTTGAGGTAGATGGTCGCTTAGATGCTGTAATCGGCTTGAAGTGTGGTCGTTGCTTAGGTAGTTACGACTTGCCACTAGCGGAGAACTTTGCGTTTACATTTGTACCACAGCCAAAAACAACAGAATTTGTCGAAGAGGTTGAGCTTGAAGCTGCTGAATTAGACTTGACTACCTATAAAGATGAAATTCTGGATTTGCAAGATCCATTACAAGAACAACTTTTAATGGCTATCCCGATTAGCCCCATATGTTGTGAAGAATGCTTGGGACTCTGTCCCGAATGTGGTGTTAATATGAATATAACTCGTTGTGATTGTGTAAAAAAAATATTTAATAATAAATTTAATATATTGTCTGAGTTAAATTTAAAAAAGTCCTGATTTTAAAGTCAGGTTTCCCATGATGTTTACCTATAGTTTGTAAATATCATTTATTGATTTGTAAGGAGAAAGTAAATGGCAGTACCAAAGAAGAAAACATCTAAGTCTAAAAAAAATATGCGTCGTGCTCATGATGCTGTAGCTGCACCTGGCATGTCTGTATGTTCACAATGTCAAGAAACTAAGGTACCACACCGTGTTTGTCCACATTGTGGAACTTATAAAGGTAAAGAAATTATCAGCAGTGATGAAGTTTAATTAGGTCTGATTATTAATCATGCCAGTTAAAATTGCTGTTGATGCTATGGGAGGCGACAATTCACCTGCTGCTGAGGTTGCCGGTGCTGTTGTCGCTTGCCGAGATTTGGGTTGCCAAGTTGTGCTTGTTGGTGATTCAACCCAAATTCAGGCAGAGATCGATAAACTCGGTGCAACAGATTTAAATATCGAGGTCCATCATGCCAGCGAAGTTGTTGGTATGCATGAATCACCAGCAATGGCATTACGTAAAAAGAAAGACTCGTCAATTCGAGTTGCTTTTGATTTGGTGAAAAAGGGATCAGCCTCAGCCGTAGTTAGTGCCGGCAACTCTGGTGCAATTATGGCGTGTGGAATGTTTGTCCTTGGAAGAGTTAAGGGGATAGAGAGACCCGCTATTGGGACGTTGTTGCCTAACCTTAACTCTGAAACAATGGTTCTTGATATGGGGGCCAATGTCGATTGCAAAGCCACCCATTTGCAGCAATTTGGTTTGATGGGTAGCCTGTATGTCGAGCATTTCTTATCTAAAGGTAATCCTCGAGTAGGTTTGCTTTCGAACGGCGAAGAAGAAAAAAAAGGCAATGACCTCACCCGCGAAGCCCATCAACTGCTGAAAAATTCGCCTTTGAATTACGTTGGCTATGTTGAAGGTGGTGACGTGTACAACGGCTCTGTCGATGTTGTGGTTTGTGATGGTTTTGTCGGCAATGTCCTTTTGAAAGTTTCAGAAGGGTTGGCTGTCGCTATCGGTACGATGTTAAAGCAAGAAATATCAACTCGTTTTTGGGCTAAACTTGGTTATTTATTTAGTAAACCAGCTTTTAAAGCCTTTAAAAAAAGAACGGATCCCTCTGAATATGGTGGTGCACCGTTACTGGGTATTTCTGGTGCCGGAATTGTTTGCCATGGCAGCTCAGATTCTGTGGCTATCAGTATTGCGATTAAGCAAGCAGGCGAATATGCAAAGATCCACTTTGAAGATAAATTAGTCAATTTGCTTAGCGCAGATTGATTGTCAGTTATTCGAATTCAGGTATAGGAGTCATTAGAGTATGAGAGCACGTATTATTGGCACGGGATCTTACCTTCCTGAAGAAATTAGAACAAATTATGATCTCGAAAAAATGGTTGATACTAGCCATGATTGGATCGTAGCTAGAACTGGAATCGTTGAGCGGCGGATTGCAGCCGAAGGCGAATGCACTTCTGATATGGCAACTAAGGCAGCACAACGTGCTATGGATATGGCCGGAGTAACTGCCGAAGATATCGACTTAATTGTTATGGGGACGATAACCGGAGACTTCCCGTGGCCAGCTACTTCTTGTTTAGTCCAGGCTCAGCTTGGTGCTAAAAACGCTCACGCCTACGACATTTCTGCAGCCTGTAGTGGCTTTCTGTATGCTTTATCCAATGCAAATGATTTTATAACCTCCGGTCGTGGTAAAAGGGCCTTGGTTATTGGCGCCGAAAAGTTTAGTCACATAGTTGATTGGACCGACCGTAATACTTGTATTCTTTTTGGTGATGGAGCTGGAGCAGTCGTCCTAGAAGGTCAGGAAAGTGAAGCGGGTGTGTTGTCGACCCACCTTTATTCTGATGGTAATTATTGGGAGCTTCTCCATCAGCCAGGATTTGGTGCCAGATACCCAGCTTCTGTAGATGGTATAGAAGCTAAATTGCCATTTTTACGGATGGAAGGTAATGAAGTTTTTAAGGTAGCGGTGCGATCTTTAACTAAGGTTTCAAAAGAGGCACTTAAAACTAACGGTTATACCAGTGCCGATGTTGCGCAATTTATTCCCCATCAGGCTAACTTACGAATTCTCGAAGCGACTACTAAGAGACTTGGTTTAACCGATGAACAGAGCTTTATTAATGTTCACAAGTATGGCAATACCTCGGGGGCAACAATCCCGATTGCAATTGATGAAGCAAATCGGCAGGGCTTGTTAAAGTCCGGTGATTTAATTTTGTCGGCGGCATTTGGTGGTGGATTTACTTGGGGCTCGACTCTAATTCGTTGGTAGTTTCGTTCGTTTAAAAAAATAATTTTAGGATTTAAATAAATATGAATGCTTTTGTTTTTCCAGGGCAGGGTTCACAATTTTCGGGGATGGGTAAAGATCTCAGCGATAATTTTAAGGTTGCCAAGCATGTTTTCGAAGAGGCAAACGATTCTTTAGGTTTTGACCTTACTGCACTGTGTTTCTCTGGTGCTGAAGAAGATTTAAAATTAACCGCTAATACCCAACCGGCAATTTTGACCGCAAGTATTGCAGCACTACGAGTTCTCGAAGCAGAATTGGGTCTTAAGGCAGACTTTGTAGCTGGCCATTCTTTGGGTGAGTATTCTGCATTGGTTGCTGCTGGGGCAATTGAGTTTTCTGCTGCGGTAAAAACTGTACGCCAGCGTGGTACTTTTATGCAAGAAGCGGTTCCTGTTGGTGTCGGTACAATGGCAGCAGTGATGGGAATTGATGCCGAAGAACTAAGCAAATTATGTCAAGAAGCAGCAGCAGGCGAAGTTGTTGCTCCGGCTAATTACAATAGCCCGGGACAAATTGTTATAGCTGGTCACACCACTGCGGTTGAGCGGGCCATCGTTTTGGCAAAGGAGCGCGGTGCTAAACGGGCAATGTTGTTACCAGTTAGTGCTCCATTTCATTCTTCTTTGATGGCTCCTGCTGCACAGCGGTTGCAGGATGAACTTGAGTCTGTGCTTGTTTCTGTACCAAACTGTCCTGTTGTTACCAATGTTGAAGCGCAACCATGCACCGATGATAGCAGGATTAAAGAGTTACTGGTAAAGCAAGTGTGTGCGCCAGTTCGGTGGGATGAGTCGATCTTGAAAATGAAAGATTTAGGCGTTGATAACTATGTTGAAATTGGTCCAGGGCGGGTTTTGTCGACCTTGATCAAACGTATCGATCGCCCAGCGACAATCAAAAATATTGGTGATGTTGCCAGTCTGGAAAAGCTGCAGAAGTAAAAGTAGTTTGACTGGTAAAATTAGTTTTAGAATAAATTTAGTAATTAGTTTGTATTACTTATCTACAGATAAAAGGGTAAAATATTATGGTACAAGATAGGGTAGCTTTGGTTACAGGTGCTTCACGTGGTATTGGTCGTAGTATCTCTTTAGCTTTGGCGGCACAAGGGGCAAAAATTATTGCTGTTGACGTTGATCTTCAGGTTACCGAAGAATTCGTAAGCGAGCTTAAGGCTAACGGGACTGATGCGATTGCTGTTCAAGGTAATGTAACAGTTGCTTCTGATGTCGATCAGATGGTAAAAGCCGGTAAGGAAGCATTTGGCCAAATTGATATTTTGGTAAACAACGCTGGAATTACCCGCGATGGTTTACTGTTGCGGATGAAGGATTCCGATTGGGATGCAGTCCTAGACGTTAACCTTAAAGGGGCATTCTTGTGTACCCGCGCAGTTTCAAAAGTTATGACTAAGCAGCGCCATGGTAGAATTATTAATATATCTTCTATTGTTGGTCAAATGGGTAACCCAGGTCAGGCAAATTACTGTGCTAGTAAAGCCGGTTTGATGGGCTTGACCAAATCTAATGCACGTGAATTGGCAAAGCGAAATATTACTGTTAATGCTGTTGCCCCTGGTTTTATTGCTACTGCAATGACCGATGCGTTGTCAGAGGATCAGCGTCTTGCACTGTCAAGCCAGATACCGCTTGAGCGTCTCGGTTCTGCTGATGATATTGCCAATGCTGTTGTTTTTCTAGCAGCCGATAATACCGGTTATATTACCGGTCAAGTTTTAGCTGTTAATGGTGGAATGTACATGTAAATAACCTGGCTAGTTTGTGGCCGACTTAACTAAAAGGAGAAACGTAAATGGCTTCTATTGAAGAAAGAGTAAAACAAATTGTTGCAGAACAATTAGGTGTAGACGAAGAACAAGTTACTGATGAAGCAGCATTCATGGACGATCTTGGTGCTGACTCACTGGACACTGTTGAGTTAGTAATGGCTCTCGAAGAGGAATTTGATGTAGAAATTTCTGATGATGATGCCGAAAAGATTCAGACTGTAAAAAATGCAATTGATTATATCAATTCAGCTTCTTGATTAAATAGTGGTGGTGTCGGATTAATTATCTGACACCACCTTTTTATCTATTTACTTCTTTTGTTAAGAAGTAAATAGATGGATATAACAGTTTAGGTTGTAGGTACTCTATTTAGTAGGAGAATCTATAATTGCCAATCGAAAATGAAATCACTTATCCGCCTTTTATAAAAGAGAGTTTTTTATGCGTAGAGTCGTAGTTACTGGTCTTGGTGTTGTATCTCCATTAGGAACTGGAACCGAAAAAAACTGGGCTGCTGTTACC
>JADGED010000369.1 GCA_016744555.1 Desulfuromonadaceae bacterium | reverse complement strand
ATATCCGCCTGTTCACTTTTGTTCTTGGCAACAGCGCCAATCAACCTCTGCTCAACCGTTTAGCCAAAGGTTCTGGTGGTTTTGCCATGAATATTTCTACCGCAGACGACATTACCGGCCGCTTATTACAGGCCAAAGCCAAAGTTCTGCACCAGAACTTCCACGATGTCAAAATTGAAATTGTCGGCGAACAAGTTACTGAACTTACCCCCCAAACCATCGGCAACCTTTATCGCGGACAACAAGCTGTACAGTTTGGTCGCTATCAAGGCAGCGGCAAAGTAAAAATAACCATGAAAGCAAAAATTTCGGGGCAGGAGCATACATGGCAAACCAGCACAACGCTACCAGAAGTTGACACACAGAACCCTGAGCTGGAACGCCTTTGGGCTTTAGCAAAGATTGACCAACAGGTGGAGCAAGTACGGGAGCTAGGAGAATCTGAGCAATTGCGCCAGCAAATTACCGATCTCGGCACCAACTATTCTCTGGTCACCGATTACACCTCCATGCTGGTGGTTACCGATGCCGTCATGGAAACTCAGGGGATTCAGCGGCGCAATGCGGATCGAGTGCAAACCGAACGCAAAGCGCAGCAACAACGTGCGACCCAAGCAGTCCAAAATCATCGCATCGATACGAGCAACAACCAGAACCAAGGTGCCTTCAACAACCACCCATCCCCTGGCGTAGGTTCAGGAACTGGTCCCATCGGGATTTTAGCAGTACCACTATTGGCTTGGTTAAATCGGCGCAAACAGACCATTAAGTAATTAAACACCATTGGTGGGGCGGTAATGCCGTCCCACCAAAATAATGGAGACTTTAAAATGGATACCGCAATCATGACAACCCCAAACGCTATAAGCAGAACGCTAACCAATAAGATTGAAATACGTTTTTGGTTGGCCCTGCTAACCCTAATCAATCTCGGGCTACTATTTGGAAATACCCCCGCAGTTAACTTGGTTTTTGATCCTGCAGCGGTTGCCAACGGGGAATG
>JADGED010000368.1 GCA_016744555.1 Desulfuromonadaceae bacterium | reverse complement strand
ATATTAAGGCGACAGTTAATTTGTGGGTCAACTACAGCGTTGATCGAATAATCTTTTAGGTAGTTGATTAAAACGCCGCGAACCTCAGCTTTTTCGGTTAACACAATCTGTGGCAAAATTATCGGATTACCATCTTCATCAAGAAATGCTGGTGGAATGCTTTTGCTGGTTGCTGTGGCACTGCGTTGCGAACCAGCGGTTACTTTGGAGACGGTTTGATCGGTCCATGGATCAATTTTAACCCGAGGCCAATTGTCATTGGCACCAATGTTTAGTTGTATCTCACCATTTTGTACTGCCGATTCATTTGCCAGTGAAACGGTGGGAATGAAAAAGAGCAGTCCGAGAACTAAAACCAGTAGTAATGTTACACCTTGTTTGCATTTCATTGAGTTATCCTTATGCTTTCCTAAGAAAAATGGCTATATCATCTATCTATTCAAAATTATTTTCTTGCTGGTAGTTTCAACTCTAACCGTCCATCCGTCCCTTTAAGGACAACCCGATCAGATAGAACTGAAATGATCCGATATTTATCGATGAACTGACCTTGCTGTAGGGTTGCGCCATTGATTACGGCTGAAAGACCATCTTTACAACTCAAAATAGCTTGCAGACGATAAACAGTAATCTGTTTGGTCGGCGCTTTCTTCGCAGTTTTGGTTTGCGGCCGCCGCTCAGCAAAAACGTTGCGGCCAATTTTTTCTACCTGGGGCAACTGTGGGGCCGATTTATAGGTCAAGGGAACATTTTCGACCCAGTGCCAGTAAATTTGAAAAGGTTTTTTACTGCCGGGGATTGCTTTCTTGTTGTTCTCTGATTCCCATATTCCGGCGTATGTAGTTGGTGGAAGATTCCAGCCATCGATAACGGCACGCTTATCAATCTCTAGCCATTTAACAAAAGCGGTTACGGTTGCAAAGGTGGCTCTACCGGTGATGCCGTAGTGGTACTTAACTAATCCGTTATCGGTGGTTTCAACCGGTAACTCTTGCAAGGCTTGAATAC
>JADGED010000367.1 GCA_016744555.1 Desulfuromonadaceae bacterium | reverse complement strand
AGGCAATCCGCGTAGTGACATTCTTTAAAAACAGATCGGAGATGGACATGATCGTGTTGACGAAATAGCCACCGACCTTACTCTCTTTTTGATCTGCCGCAGTTTTAACTTTTTTCCGTTTATAAAATTGGTAGATTAACGACGGAATTACCGACACCGAAACAAACAAACTTAACAGAATGGAAAAAGTGATGGCGATGGCAATATCACGAAACAATTGCCCCGCCTCTTCCTGGATAAAGATAACCGGCAAAAATACCGCTACCGTCGTCGCCGTGGAAGCCAGCACAGCCCCCCAAACCTCTTTGGCCCCATCGTAAGCAGCAGCAAAGGCCTTTTTTCCCATACTGCGGTGTCGATCGATATTTTCCAGCACCACGATGGCATTATCCACCAACATACCGACCGCAAATGAGATACCAGCGAGGCTGACAACGTTAATATTGCGCCCCATCAGCCACATAAATACAAACGTGCCAATGGCAGAAATAGGGATCGAGACCGCGGTGGTAATGGTCGAAGTGGCGCTACGGAGGAACAGTAACAATACTACAACGGCCAACAGAGCACCGATCAAAACATTTTTCTTCACCAGATTGATCGAGGTATTAATATATTGCCGCTGGTCGTGGACAATATCTAGGTAAATGCCATTGTCTTTTAAAATCCCGCTATTTAAAAACTCGATCTGCTCTTCAACCCTGGCAGTCATCTCCAATACATTTGCGCCCTGCTCTTTGCGCACCCCGACGACGATCATCTCGTCAGCATTGTGGAGAATCGTCGACTCAGCCTTAGCAAAGCCCATTTCCACCGCTGCGACATCTTTTAAATAGACCCGCTTTAGACCGTCATCAAAAATGACCACGTTCAGCGCCTCGGCAGGGGTCTCAAACTTACTGACAGTTCTGATCCGGTAATTTTTCCGCCCCATCCCCAAAACACCGGCCGAGACATTGTTGTTAGCACTCTGAATTGCAGCGGTTATTTGGTTGATGGTGACGTTTTGGATCGCCATTTTTTCGGCGTCGGCAACCACGTGAAGTTCATT
>JADGED010000366.1 GCA_016744555.1 Desulfuromonadaceae bacterium | reverse complement strand
GAATAACCCATAATTAAACTAGAGTGTAAATCGTTATCTACTTCTTGAGAATTTTGTACTTCTAGTATTTTTAAAAGTTCTTGTGAATCTGAAAAAATATATCCTCCTCGGAGAACTTTCTCTCGATGGTAAAATTAAGCCGGTACGTGGTGTTTTACCAATTGCTGTTGCTGCACGGGATTGGGGGGATTATGCCTTGCTGGTCCCACCAGATAATGCCGAAGAAGGGGCAGTAGTTGCTGGACCCGATGTTTATGCGGTGAAAGACTTGGGTGAAGCGGTTGCGTTAATAAATGGTGAACAGCAATTTTCCCCCCATCAACCAGCGGCCAACAGCCTGGATCAAGTAATCGCTAGCGCTGGTGACGATTTTGCCGAAGTTAGAGGGCAAGAACACGTTAAGCGAGCTTTAGAGGTCGCAGCTGCTGGATCGCATAATATTCTTATGGCAGGTCCACCGGGTAGCGGTAAAACCATGTTGGCGCGTCGATTACCAACAATTCTGCCCGATTTTACTTTTGAGGAATCGCTAGAAACCACGAAAATTCACTCGGTGGCAGGATTACTTGCCCGGCAAAATGCCTTGGTACGACAAAGACCATTTCGTTCTCCTCATCATACGATTTCTGATGCTGGACTCATCGGTGGTGGCAGTTATCCACGTCCCGGCGCAGTTTCTTTAGCCCATAGGGGGATTTTGTTTCTAGATGAGTTTCCCGAGTTTAAAAAAAATGTCCTCGAAATGTTACGCCAACCGCTAGAAGATGGTCAGGTCAGTATTAGTAGAGCTGCTCTAAGTTTAACCTACCCCGCTAACTTTATGTTAGTTGCTGCGATGAATCCTTGTCCTTGTGGTTTTCTTGGCGATCCACATCACGATTGCACCTGCACTCCACCAATGTTACAACGCTATCGCAACCGCCTTTCTGGACCATTACTTGATCGAATCGATCTCCATGTGGAGGTTCCTAGAGTTCCCCATAAAGATTTGACCGATGAACGCAATGCAGAAAGCAGCGAAGATATTCGACAGCGAGTCAATCGAGCAAGGAAAATTCAATCGGAACGTCTTGCCCCCTTTGGCCTCCACGCCAATAGTCAAATGC
>JADGED010000365.1 GCA_016744555.1 Desulfuromonadaceae bacterium | reverse complement strand
GATTGTGTCATCGTTGGTGCCGACCGGATTGCCGCCAATGGAGATGTTGCCAATAAAATTGGTACCTATACTGTGGCAGTACTGGCAAAGGAACACCAAATTCCGTTTTATGTTGCAGCGCCAATATCGACTATCGATCTAAAATTATCCGACGGTAGCCAGATTCCGATTGAAGAACGCGACGAGCGAGAAATTACCCATATTAAAGATTATCAGCTTGCTCCAGCAGGTATCAAGGTGCGCAATCCAGCTTTCGATGTCACCCCTAATAGTTTGGTTACGGCGATTATTACCGAAAATGGCGTTGTCGATGGTGACTATTTGACCGGACTTAACCAAGCTGTAAACAACCGTTAGTGTTTAGCTCCATTTTTTACTGTTAGCAAAAAGGTTATACATGACTCCGACATTGGCTGAAATTACGGTAAAGTTGAATCTACTTGATACCGACACTGAGGAACTTGTTGCTTGGCTCGATAGGTTCCCTTTGTTTGTGGGCGAAAAAGTTAAGACCAACCTGCAATTAATTGATGAGTCTCTGCACGATCGGAACCTGCTGGCTGCAATTACTCTACATGCATGTGCTTCGGCTGACCCAGATGGGGCATTAAATTCTCTCGAACGTTTATTTGACGTTGTTGCCATTGAGCTATTAACTACCGTTTTGAGCAATAGCCATCAGCGCCAGCAACTTATGACCATCCTTGGTGGTTCACCGTTTTTATCAACCATCCTGTGTCGGAATGAAAAATATTTTGCCGAATTGTTCACTGCCAATGGAATAGAGCAAGCGTGTAGTGAAGAACAGATGGCATCCGCTTTGCAACTATTATTGCCATTTGGATCAGACTTTGAAGCTCTCCAGGCTTGTTTGCGCTGCTATAAGGCAAGTCAAATTTTGCGGATCGGGAGTCGTGATTTGTGTAGCTTGGCATCAGTTGTGGAGGTAATGGAAGAATTAAGTGGTTTGGCTGCGGCAAGTTTAGATTGTGCTTATGAACACTGTGGTTTCCAGTTACAACAAGAATATGGTCAACCGCTGCAAGATAATGGCAATGGTGAGACCGATCTGGCTAGCATGACCATTTTAGGAATGGGAAAGCTGGGTGGCAGGGAGC
>JADGED010000364.1 GCA_016744555.1 Desulfuromonadaceae bacterium | reverse complement strand
TCATTGCTCGTGACCGTGGTCTATATAATTCTATTACTGATAACGGTGCTGGTGGATTATCTTCATCGGTTGGTGAAATGGCCGAAGATACTGGTGGCCTTGAGTTACACCTTGATCGTGCACCATTAAAGTACCCAGGTTTGCAGCCATGGGAAATTTTGATTTCCGAAGCTCAAGAACGGATGACATTGGCTGTCCCTGCCGATAAGCTCGATGCTTTTATTCAGTTGGCAACCGAGATGGATGTTGAAGCAACAGATCTTGGTACGTTTACTGACTCTGGTTATTTCCACTGTCTCTACGAAGGTAAAACGGCTTCTTATCTAAGCATGGACTTTGTTCACGAAGGGGTGCCGCAAATGGTTATCCCGGCAAAATGGCAGCCACGTGACCTTGCAGAGCCAGAATTTTCCCAACCGGAAAATTTAGCCGATGAGTTACAACAACTCCTGTCACGGTTGAATATTTGTTCGAAAGAATCGGTTGTGCGCCGTTACGATCACGAAGTTCAGGCTGGGACAGTAATTAAACCATTTACTGGTGTCGCTAATGATGGTCCATCCGATGCGGCAGTTTATCGACCCTTATTTGATTCGTTTGAAGGTGTGGTTGTTTCTCACGGAATCTGCCCCAACTATAGTGATATTGACACCTACCACATGATGGCCTGTGCTATTGATGAAGGCTTACGCAATTATGTCGCCGTTGGTGGTGATATCGATCACATTGCTGGTTTGGATAATTTCTGCTGGTGTGATCCAGTTGAAAGTGAAAAAACTCCAGATGGTCGTTACAAGGCGGCACAACTTGTTCGGGCTAATCGTGCTTTATACGATTATTGTGTCGCGTTTGGGGTGCCGCTGATTTCTGGTAAAGATTCAATGAAAAACGATTACCAGATTGATGGTAATAAAATATCGATTCCACCTACAGTACTGTTTTCAGTTATCGGCAAAATTGACGATGCACGCAAATCAGTATCAATGGATGTGAAGCGCCCGGGAGATCTGGTTTATCTACTCGGCGAAACTGCTGATGAACTTGGTGGCTCAGAATACTATGCGCTACATGATGAGTTAGGCAGTCAAGTTCCGCAAGTTGACGCCGTGGTTGCGTTGCAACGTTATCGTAGTGTCAACCAAGCGCAAAAACAGGGACTAATCG
>JADGED010000363.1 GCA_016744555.1 Desulfuromonadaceae bacterium | reverse complement strand
TGACGGCGAAACGGCAAAAGATTTTGACGACGCAGTAACACTAAAAAAACAAGCAGATGACAGTTTTAAACTCTGGGTGTGCATCGCCGATGTTTCGCACTATGTCGAACCACAATCAGCCCTTGATATTGATGCTACCGAACGTAGCACCAGCGTTTACTTTCCCGGTTTTTGCCTGCCAATGCTACCCGAAGCACTAAGCAACGGTATTTGTTCTCTTAATCCCGGCGAAGATCGCTTAGTAATGACTGCCGAGCTACACTTTGCGGCTGATGGTACACGGCTTGAATCCAAATTTTATCCAGCGGTCATATGCAGCCATGCACGCCTTACCTACACCCAAGTTGCAATCTCCCTAGATTCCCCAAAACAATCCGAGTTAGATTCTAATCTTACATCTCAACTACAGCAGATGGCAGAATTGGCTACATCTCTAGGAAAAATGCGTAAACTGCGTGGCAGTCTCGATATGGATCTTCCTGAGGTAGAAATTTTATTGGACGAAAGCGGAAAACCTTTTGACTTAGTAAAAACTGAACGCAATATGGCGCATCGTCTGATCGAAGAATTTATGCTGGCGGCTAACGAAGCAGTTGCCGATTACATAACCAAAAAAGACTGGGGGATGCTCTACCGTATTCATGACGAACCAGATTCAATGAAGTTGCAAGAGCTACAACAGCTTGTTGCCCAGTGCGGTATTGGTTTGGTTTTAGGCAAGAAACTACAGCAGGCATTACAACAAATGTTGGTAGATATTGCCGACAAACCTGAAGCACGGCTGGTAAACCTGCAACTTCTACGCAGTTTGCAACAGGCCTGCTATTCTCCTGTTAACAGCGGCCACTTCGGCCTTGCTGCCGACTGCTATTGCCACTTCACTTCACCGATCCGTCGCTACCCCGACCTTATCGTCCACCGGATTCTAAAACTAGCATTGGCAGAACAGCCAAAAACTGCCTCACTATCACAAAATAAACTTGCAAAGTTAGGGCTAGATTGCTCTACCAAAGAACGTCGTGCCATGCGCGCAGAACGTGACTTAATCGACCTACGCCGTTGCCAAATAATGGCAAAACGGTGCGGTGACGAATTTGACGGCACCATTTCTTCGGTAATCGAATTCGGTTTTTTCGTTGAACTAGATGATATTTATGTCGAAGGGTTGGTTCACGTGCATACATTACAGC
>JADGED010000362.1 GCA_016744555.1 Desulfuromonadaceae bacterium | reverse complement strand
GGTAAGTCGGTGATTTCCTCCTGGACGGCACCCAAAATCTCCACACGTTTAATGGAGTCGATACCAAGATCCGCCTCCATGTCCATGCTCAGTTCGAGCATTTCCGCTGGATAACCGGTTTTGTCGGCTATAACTGCCAGTAACACCGTAGCAACTTGTTGATGGTCAATTTGCCCCATTTGTGGGGTTTCTGTCGGGGCAGTAGAAGTCTGCTCTCCCTGACAAAGGTGGTCAATGATCTGACCTAGGGTTTGCAATACACCCAAATCTTCAGGGCGTACTGGTGGCAATTCAGGTAGCTGCTCCTGCAAGGCCGAAAGAATTTCCACCCGCTTGATTGAATCAATACCAAGGTCGGTATCGAGAGCCATCTCCAGTTCGAGCATTTCTACTGGATAACCAGTTTTATCGGCAATTACTGCTAACAAAGTTGCAGTAACCTGATCACGATTAGCACCGGTAGTCGTAGCGACAGTAGCAGTAGCTACCGTCCCGGCATCCTTACAGAGATGGTCAATGATCTGCCCTAACGTTTGCAATACCCCGAGATCTTCAGGGCGCACTGCAGGCAATTCTGGTAATTGTTCCTGTAGAGCCGAAAGAATTTCAACCCGTTTAATCGAATCGATGCCGAGATCGGTGTCAAGAGCCATTTCCAGCTCTAACATTTCCACCGGATAACCGGTTTTATCGGCAATTACTGCCAGTAAAGTTGTGGTAACTACATTACGATTAGCACCAATACTAGCGGCTGCAACCGCAGTAACAGCTGGCCCAATATTTTGGCAGAGATGATCAATGATTTGCCCTAATGTCTGTAATACACCAAGATCTTCGGGACGTACTGCAGGTAATTCTGGGAGCTGTTCTTGTAAAGCTGAAAGTATTTCAACTCGCTTAATTGAATCGATACCAAGGTCGGTATCAAGAGCCATTTCCAATTCAAGCATTTCCACTGGGTAACCAGTCTTTTCGGCGATAACTTCAAGGAGTACAGCGGTAACTTTACTTCTATCGGTTCCATTTCCAGTAGATGCTACCACTGTAGTTGCAGTTGCTGAATCCTTGGGTATATTTTTATCAAGGTAATCGACAATTTGCCCCAAAGTTTGTAACGTACCTAGGTCCTCGGGACGAATCATAGGTGCAGCAGGAATCTTCTCTTGTAACGCCGAAAGGATTTCAACCCGCTTG
>JADGED010000361.1 GCA_016744555.1 Desulfuromonadaceae bacterium | reverse complement strand
TTAATTTCGTCGGCGAGAACTAAATTGTGAAATAACGGCCCCTGCTGAAACTCAAACACCCCTTGCTGTGGACGGTATATTTCGGTACCGGTTAAATCTGCAGGCAATAAATCAGGGGTAAACTGCACCCGATGAAAACTACCCTCTAAGTAATCCCCCAACAAACGAATGGCTCTAGTTTTTGCTAAGCCCGGAGCACCTTCAACAAGCAAATGGCCATCAGCTAACAAAGCAATAAGTAGGCGTTCAATCAACTGCGGTTGCCCAATAATCTGCTGACTCAAACTTTCCGATAATTTAACAAATTGATTTTGAATCGTTTCCATAGCGGTTTTTGAATCCTTAATTTAGAGACCCAGGTAATTAGATGTACGATTGCAATAGAGGCATAGTTTTAACCTCACGTGCCATGAAAAGGAAGGTGTAAATGCACAGTTTTATTCTTTAATCTTAAAACACTCTACATAAAATTAGCATTTTCTATTGATTTAAACTCCGCAAACGCTATGTTTAGAGTATCAACAATTAAACAATCCAAACGAAAGGGCAAACCTGCAATGACTGATGACACACTCAACCACACTCCGAAAAAACCAGACCTAGATTGGAGCCAAATCCGCGAGACGGTGCTAATGCTAAACCTTGCGGTCGCCCAACTTGAAAAAACCATGAAAGAGGGGAATGAATCGGTCAACGATCTTACCGATACCTTTGCCTCGCTAATAGGTGGGATGCAAGCAATCGGAATGGCAACCGAGAACCTGCCAGAGTCAACAGAGAAAAAAACCATCAAGGCCAATATTGAGCCTGCAACGGCAAAAATAAATACCGCCATTGTCGCTTTTCAGTTTTACGACAAACTCAGTCAACGCTTGGCACATGTTAGCAACAGTCTTGCTGCGTTAGGGAATTTAATTGAAGAACCGACCCGCCTTTACAATCCCTACGAGTGGCATGGCTTACAAGCAATGATCAAATCAAAATATACCATCAAAAATGATAGAATTATGTTTGATGCTATCCTTAATGGGTCGACGGTGGAAGAGGCACAGCAGTTATGTGTTGATGAAGACAATGAGAAGGATGACGATATCGAGCTGTTTTAAAATATGAATAAATCAATCGGCTTGATTTGTTTTAAATGCAAAAAAACCCGACACATCGCATGTCGGGTTTTTTACAAACTTAATTGAAACAGTATTAA
>JADGED010000360.1:856-1215 GCA_016744555.1 Desulfuromonadaceae bacterium | reverse complement strand
GGGGTGCGGCGCAACTTCCCGCTGCAAACTGCCTTTGTTTGCAGTATTTGTGATAGCCTTTTAATTTTTATTGGCATAAGCGGCGTTGGTGCTTTTGTCGCAACAAACCAAAAGTTAACCCAAGCGGCCACTTGGCTCGGCGCTATCCTTTTACTTTGGTACGGTTACAATGCGTTGCGATCGGCAATGCGCGGTGGAACCCTTGACGCATCTAACGACATCGTCCCTTCTCGGCAAAAAATATTTATGACCACCTTAGCTCTAGCATTTTTAAATCCTCATGCTTACTTGGATACCGTGGTGTTAATTGGTGGTTTTAGTGGCCAGTTTTCTGTAGATGAGCGGCACGTGTTAGGGGG
>JADGED010000360.1:0-846 GCA_016744555.1 Desulfuromonadaceae bacterium | reverse complement strand
ATTTGTTTGGGGCTGGAGCAATGACGGCATCGGTAGTTTGGTTTTTTTGTTTGAGCTTAGGTGCAGGATTGCTGGCTCCATTATTTAGGAAGCCAATCTCTTGGCGTATTCTCGATGGTTTTGTCTGCCTAGTTATGTGGGGTATTGCTATGTCGTTGGTGTGGCCAAACTTGCAACTTTATCTCAATTGAGTTTGCGATATTATCGCTTTTTGTCCAATGATCGCCGAGAGCGTAATATGGCATCTATACAAAAGATAATGACACCACCCCAAATCAGAAGGAATGTGACGACATTGTGCCGGTCGAACGGCTCATTATAGACGAAAACTCCGAGAATGAAGGCGATAGTTGGGGCCAAATACTGCATTATTCCAACGGTCGATAGCTTTAGATTTTTTGTCGCACTAGCAAACCACAACAGTGGCAGGCTGGTGGCTATTCCTGATCCAATGAGCCAGAGAGAGATCGCTAATTGATGTCCAAAGAGACTGTCATCGCAGAATTGTCTGTAGAGAATATAGCCGAGGGCAGGAATGAAAAGTACGCAGGTTTCAACCAGCAGACCGGGGATCGGGGCAACCGAGATTTTTTTTCTGGCATAGCCGTAGAATGCAAAACTAAACGCCAATGACAACGCGAAAAGTGGCGGTTTGCCATAGGCGAGCAACGAATATCCAATCCCAGCAGTAGCGAACAGAAGGGCTGATGACTGCAGGTGTGAAAACCTTTCCCGAAGCAATAGAAAGCCGATGGCAACATTTACCATTGGGTTGATATAGTAACCTAGGCTTGTTTCCACAATGTGGTCGCTGTTAACTGCCCAGATGTATATGAACCAGTTGCC
>JADGED010000035.1:15637-15887 GCA_016744555.1 Desulfuromonadaceae bacterium | reverse complement strand
TGACCGATCCCTGGCGCCCCAGCCATTTAAAATACGGCTAGATCTCGAGAGGGATTGAAGCTGAAGAAATTGATAGCTATCCTGAGGGATAGCAATAGAAAGGATGAAGTTTTTACTTCATCCTTTTTTTTATTTCTATCGTTGTTTGTCTCTGCTAGTCTAATGTATAAAGAATTAAACATTAAAATCCGATAAATATCACATTGCGTGGCAATATTTACCGATTAAGATATTGGAGACTTGATGGACC
>JADGED010000035.1:0-15627 GCA_016744555.1 Desulfuromonadaceae bacterium | reverse complement strand
ACCGAAAACACTGACGACAACG
This sequence comes from Desulfuromonadaceae bacterium, assembly GCA_016744555.1. Classification (GTDB taxonomy): domain Bacteria; phylum Desulfobacterota; class Desulfuromonadia; order Desulfuromonadales; family Geopsychrobacteraceae; genus Desulfuromusa. The sequence goes on along the minus strand of JADGED010000035.1, from coordinate 15,605 downwards.
GTGCAGATAAATCATCTGCAGCTGACAATAAAGAGGCGTAGTTGTAAAACTAATCCGCTCTACAAAATTATCCTGGAGGAAAAAATGAACCCGCTTGCTGTCGAACTTAACGACCTGTTGCAAAAGAGCAACCCTTATGTTTACGAAATGCTTTCTGATTTGGGGAAAAACCTATTTTTTCCTAAAGGAATCCTCACCCAGTCGGGTGAAGCCAAAGAGAAAGCTCACAAATATAATGCTACTATAGGAACCGCCACCGAAAATGGTGGTCCAATGTTTCTCCAGTGTATTCAAGACAAGTTATCGGCATTTGCCCCCAAGGATATCTATCCCTATGCACCACCAGCAGGTAAGCCCGAGCTTCGTCAGCTTTGGCGTGATAAAATGCTACAGGAAAATCCCAGCCAGCAGGACAAGCATTTCAGTATGCCGATTGTCACCAATGCACTGACCCATGGTTTGTCAATTATTGCCGATCTGTTTATTGATGAGGGCGACCATTTAGTGCTTCCAGATATGATGTGGGGCAATTATAACCTTACCTTTACAACCCGCTGTGGTGCCGTTGCTAAGAAATTTACCACCTTTACAGAAGATGGTGGCTTTAATGTTGAGGCATTTAAAGCGTGCTTAAAGGCGACTGCTGCTGAAAAAGGGAAGGCTGTAATTATTCTTAACTTCCCAAATAACCCTAGCGGTTATACCCCCTCGGTTGCCGAAGGTGATGCTTTGGTTGCAGCTATTAAAGAAGTGGCTGAGTCAGGCTGTAATATTGTCACCGTTACTGATGATGCTTACTTTGGTCTATTTTACGAAGACTCACTTAAAGAGTCGTTGTTTGGTAAGCTCGCCAATCAGAACCCACGTATGTTGACCATTAAGTTGGATGGAGCTACTAAAGAAGAATTTGTCTGGGGTTTCCGCACCGGATTTATTACTTATGCCGATGGCAGCAGTGATGAAAACGCAGATGTGTTGACTGCATTGGAGAAAAAGACCCTCGGTATCATTCGTGGAACCATTTCCAATTGCCCACATCCATCGCAGACTTTTGTCGTAGAGGCACTCCAATCTCCAGATTTTAACGCCCAAAAGCAAGAGAAGTTTGAAGTAATGCAAGGTAGAGCACTAGAAGTTAAGAAAGTGCTGCAGGATAGTAAGTATAACGATTCATGGAACTACTATCCATTTAACTCTGGTTACTTTATGTGTCTAGAATTGAAACGGGTAGATGCTGAAAAACTACGGGTACATATGCTAGACAAGTATGGTGTTGGTGCTATTTCGATTGGCAAAACTGATCTACGTATTGCATTTTCCTGTATCGAAGAAGAAAATATTCAGGAATTGTTCGACATTATTTATCAGGCTGAGCTAGACCTAGCTTAATCCCTTACCAACGTTACAATTTCGGGAACATGTACTTTGCTGCGTGTTCCCGAAATGCATTTTACCCCTTTCTGACTATTTTAATCTTCGTTTGAACTATGGATAGTTTGGCAGAGATTAATTTGTTTCTATTATATATCCGTTTTAATAAGGGATTAGTATGGCTAGAATGTATTGTCATCAGTGTGGAGTACCACTGCCGCGTCGTGCAAAACAATGTATGCAATGTGAAACGATTGTTGAGCAAAGCACTTTATGTTCACAAGATGAATCTAAAGGTTTTGTGGAGTGGGTGGCAATCTGTTGTGTTGCGATAAGCTGTATTGTCTTTGTTGTGGCTTTGGGCCTTACCCATTTATTTCAGGATGGGGGCATTGCGATCGGAGCGAGTTCCTTTTTGGCTATTGTTTTAAGTATTTACTGGGTTGGTAAAATTAATGCTTCTAAGGGACAAGACAATACCTCCATGCTTTAATATTAAAGTGGCGCAACAGGAAATAGCTCAGTTAGATAAGGGATAAGCTTGGCGTTTTCTTTTTTCGTGTCACTAGTTTTTTTCAGCCACTGCCATAGATAAAACTACCGCTAATGTTATAGCTGAAATTTGCCCTTATTTTTAATACTTCGTGGGGGTAATGTTTTGTAAGTTGACCAAAAGGGGCAGCACGATATACCGCTTGAATTGCTTCAAAATCGAGCAAATCGGAACCACTACTACGCTTAAGATCAACGTCGATCAATTCCCCTGTACGATTCACAATAATCAGTAATTCCAGGTTTCCTTCAACGCCATTCATCGCCGCTTCTGCTGGATAGTTCCAAACCAATTCAACTTGATTATGAAAACGGCGAAAAAAAGAGACCAAAAGATTGCTTTGCAGGTTTAACCATACGGTGTCACCAATTTCAGCATCAGAACGTTCCTTTATTCGATCTTTATTTGCCTGTGCACCTTGGGCTATTTGTTGTAATAGCTTTTGATCCGGAAGTAGTTGTGCTGGCGTTGGGCGTGACACGGTTCTGGTGCTATCAGCCGCACTAGCAGGTTTAAATGGTTTGATCCCTTCTGGAGAAGGTTTACTGATTGTAGATTGTTGGGGTTGCGGCTCATTGAATGCCATATTTGGATTTTGCTGTATTTGTTGTGATTTGGGTTGTTGAGTAGGGCGTTTGGGCTTAGTGGTGTAATCACGAACGTCGTTGCCTTTAGGTGCTTGTTCAAGAATTACTTTTTGATCCTGTTCTGCTTTTCGAAACGATTCAACTTTTTCCTGTGCCTGTGCCTGTTGCTGGATCGGTCGATGATCTAATTCATAATCTCTTGCTAATTTTTGTTTCTTTTGTGACGGTGAAACAAGCCTAACTACGGTTGGTTTTTGCAAACTTAGCCGTGAATTATCGTCTCTTCCTAGGAAGGTAAAAGCCAGTATTGCAACTAAATGTAGGGCGAGTGAGAAGAGTAGGCAAAAGAGTAGTAGTTGGGAAAAGTTGTTGGTAGGTTTATGCGTAGAGGACTCAAATGTATTCATATCAGGAGATTATAACTTTAGTTGCTTGAAACTACCAGCTAGAGTAGTAAATAACATGAAAAATGATTGACCAGTTGATTTGCCATTAGGTATAACGGCGGTGTTAATTTAATAAATACTTAATTTTATAATAGATGAATTAAATAGGAAGTTTTCAGAAATAACAATATTATTTTTCAGGAGGTAAAGATGCATCTTGTAGACCAGATTAAAACTAAGGCTCGTACCAATTTACAGACCGTTGTTTTACCAGAAGCATATGATGATCGTATGGTCGAAGCAGCAGCTCTGATCGTAGGGGATAAGCTTGCTAATGTTGTCCTTTTAGGTAACCAAGATACCCTTAATGCTAAAGCGATTGAACTGGGTGTAAGCTTGGAAGGCGTTACCGTTATCGAACCAAAGACTTCTGCTTTGCTTGAAGCTTACGCTGTTGAACTAGTTGAGTTGCGGAAGAAAAAAGGTTTGAGCAATGCTGAAGCTGTAGCTTTGTTGACCGCTGATGATAATCTTTACTTTGCATCTATGATGGTACGTAAGGGTGATGCTGGCGGTGCTGTTGCTGGTGCATATAATACTACTGGTGATGTACTACGTGCAGCATTTCAGGTAATTGGTACTGCTGCTGGAATGAAAACCGTCTCTTCAGTTTTCTTGATGGTTACCAAAACTCCAGAGTTTGGTGCTGATGGAACTCTGTGTTTCGCTGATTGTGCCGTTAATCCTAACCCTGACGCTCAAGCTTTAGCTGAAATTGCAGTAAGTACTGCTTCAAGCTGTAAGAGCTTTTTGGGTGTTGAGCCAAAGGTTGCTATGCTCAGTTTCTCAACTATGGGAAGTGCTGCACACACCGATTGTGATAAAGTGCTAACTGCACTGAAAATCGCTAAAGAGTTGGCACCAGAATTAGCTATCGATGGTGAATTACAGTTAGATGCCGCATTAGTACCAAAAGTTGGCGCTAAAAAAGCTCCAGATTCTACTGTGGCTGGTAATGCAAATACATTAGTTTTTCCAACCTTGGACGCTGGCAACATTGGTTACAAATTAGTTGAACGTTTAGCTGGTGCAGAAGCTGTTGGTCCAATCATTCAGGGCTTGGCTAAACCGGTTAACGATTTGTCCCGTGGCTGTTCCGTTGCTGATGTTGTTAATGTTGCGGCGATTACAGCGGTTCAAGCGCAGGGTTAAGTTTAGTTATTTCAATTCATACTATTTGAATAGTGATTGACTATGATTCAACTTTTTAATGTTACCAAAAAATATGGTGCTGATTCAGCTGCAGTGAAGGATATGACCCTGCAGATTGATAAAGGTGAATTTGTCTACGTGACTGGAGCATCCGGAGCGGGTAAAACTACCTTCTTACGGATGCTCTATTCCGCCGAAAAACCTACCAAAGGGCAGATTTTGATAGATGGGCAAAATATCACCCGTTTTCATAGTCGCCAGATTGCATTTTTACGACGAAAAATTGGTGTAGTTTTTCAGGATTTCAAATTACTGCAAAGCCGCACGGTTTATGAAAACGTTGCTTTCGCTTTGGAAGCTCAAGGCAAAAAACGTTATGAAGTTAGTAAGAAAGTATACCAAGCACTTAAAGAGGTGGGTTTGGAACACCGGCTACAGCGCAAACCGCTGGAGCTTTCTGGTGGAGAGCAACAACGTATAGCAATTGCCAGAGCTTTGGTCGTTGATCCGTTGATATTGCTCGCTGATGAGCCTAGCGGTAACCTTGATCAAGACGTAACCTTTGAAATTATGGAACTGTTTAAGCGGGCAAATGCACGTGGTACCACGGTTTTATTGGCAACTCACGATCATAGTTTAAACAAACGCTTTCCTCGTCGGGTACTGACCTTGGATCAAGGTAAATTGATTGGTGATCAACAACCTATGGCGGTGTAAACGTAATAACCAACATGACATTGTGGCTTCACTTTTTAAGTGCAGTTAAGTTCTTAAAAAGACAAAAGGGAGGTTCCAGCGGTGCTGGATGTTATTCGATATTTTATATTACGTGCTCTACGCAATATGCGTCAGTGGCCATTGCTTTGTTTTGCCTCTATATTGACCATGGCAGTCGCTTTGGCGACCGTTGCTACCTTTTTTTTGGTCGTCGTTAATATAGAGCAACTAGCGACCAGATGGACGCAAGAAATACAAGTAATTGCCTATCTTAAAAAAGCCCCTAGTCAAAATAATATTGCCAATATTACCAAAAATCTAAAACAAATCCCTGAAGTTGAAACGGTAAAGTACGTCTCTCAATCTGATGCTATGGATCGCTTTAAAAGCCACCTTGGTAACGATGCCAGTTTGCTTGAAGGGGTGTCTAAAAATCTACTTCCAGCATCATTTGAATTGGGAATCCATTCTGAATTTCGTAATCAAGATGGTATTGCAACGGTCATTGAAAAACTCGAAAATCAACTTGATGTCGATGATTTACGTTATGGCCAACAATGGCTGGAACGCTTTAACCATTTTGCTGAAATGCTTCGCTTTGTAAGTATGGTACTTGGTGGTTTCCTATTATTTGCAGCATTGTTTATTGTTTCAAATACAATAAAATTGACCCTTTATGCACGGCGTGATGAATTAGAAATAATGGCTTTGGTTGGTGCAACTATGCGCTTTATCAAAATTCCATTTATGTTAGAGGGGGCAATTCAAGGCTTGTTGGGTGGTTTAATCTCGCTGGCATTTTTGACCTTTTCGTTCGTCTTTATCCTTACTCGCAGCATAGAATCGTTTTGGTTGACCCCATCCGGTTTTAATCTGGTGTTCTTGTCGACTAACCAACAAATATTACTGGTCTTGTCTGGTGTTCTCCTTGGCGTTCTTGGTAGCTTGTCATCACTGCGTCGATTTGTCCGTATTTAAAGATGAATAGACTATTTTTTTTAACTATATGTTTTTTGCTGCTCTTGATTGTATTTGTAGGTACTGGTTCTGCTGACATTAATAGTAATCGTACTAAGCTTGAGCAAATCACCGCTCGGATAGATCGTGCTGAATCCGATTTACGCAATAAGAAAAAAACTGAGCTTAACCTTAGTCGTGAATTAGCTTTACTTAATAGAACCTTGCAGCAGGTTAAAAAAGAGGTTGCCCTTGCAGTAGCGGAGCAAAAAAAAATAAGAAAGACAATAGGTAAGCAAAAAGCCGTTGTAAGAGCTAGCGAGAGAAGTGTTAAGCAAGTAGGTAAAAGGTTGAAAAATCGGTTGGTTGCCCTATACAAAGAGGGTGAAGCTGGAGCTCTTAAGGTCATATTCTCTGCTGATTCACCAACCGAAATGGTGCAACAATACCAATATTTGACAAAAGTATTGGAGTACGATCAAGAACTGTTAACGGAATTCAGGCAGGCTACAATTGAGCAACAGATGCAGTTAGAGCAATTGACAAAGTTGGAACAAGAAAAAGCGTTATTGGTAAAAAAACAAAAGGATCAGCAGCTGCTTGCTGAAACCGGTCGTAAGCTGCAAGCTCGTTTATTGCGGCAGGCGCAGAAAGATAAAGCGCAGATCGCAGCAGAAGTTAAGCAATTGAAACGCAATGCTGCAAGGCTAAAAAAATTAATTGCCGAACTTGAGCAGCAACCTGAGCCTGAGCACCTGCCGGTAGCTGAAAGTTTTGCGTTAGGTAAGGGGAAATTAGGCTGGCCGGCAACTGGGCGGGTATCCATTGGTTTTGGTAAGCAAAAAGATTCTAAGCTTGGAACCTACTATGATAGTAATGGTATTGAGATTATCGTTCCAGTTGGTAGCCCAATTCGGGCAGTTGCCGCGGGAAAAATAGTTTTTGCCGATTATTTTAAAGGTTACGGTAACCTCTATATTATCAGTCATCCTGGTGGTTATCATACTTTGTATGCGCAGACTGATCAAATGAGTAGACAATTAAATGAGCAAGTTGCCGCTGGTACTATCCTTGGCCGCAGTGGTTTAGGGGGGCGAGATAATATTTATTTTGAAATTCGCTCTAAAGGTTCTCCGGTTAATCCATTGTCCTGGTTAGTTAAAAAGTAATTTTTAGCTATATCCGCTTTTCGAGGTTTGTATGGGTAGAGGTAAGCAATCAATAGCAATAAGTATCACATTGATACTTATCATTTTTAGTGTGTTTTTTAGCGCTACTATTGCTGATGCTAACGAGGAAAATGATTATAAAAAATTAGAGATTTTTACCGATGTTTTCTCTTTGATTCGCACTAGCTATATTGAGGATGTATCTACTGATGATCTGATTTATGGGGCTATTAAAGGGATGTTAAATACTCTTGACCCTCATAGTAGTTTTTTAACTCCAGAACTGTACAAAGAAATGCAAGCTGATACTCATGGCGAGTTTGGTGGCTTAGGAATTGAAATTATAGTCAGAGATGGCACTTTACATATTGTTTCGCCAATTGAAGATACTCCAGCATATTCTGCTGGGATCAAAGCCGGTGATAAAATATTAAAAATTGATGGTAAGTCTACGCGTGATATGGAGATGATGTCTGCAGTTGGTTTGTTACGTGGGGCAAAAGGTACCTCTATCACCATTAGCATTGAGCGTTCCGGTGTTGTTGGTTTGTTAGATTTTACCATCGTTCGTGATTTGATAAAAATTAAGAGTGTAAAAAGTCGTCTGATACAGGAGCGCTTCGGTTATGTGAGGATTACCCAATTTCAAGATCGTACAGGTAGTGATTTACAATACCATCTAACGGAATTAGGGTTTAATGACGGTAGTGAACTTGATGGCTTAATTGTTGATCTGCGTAATAATCCGGGTGGATTGCTAGATCAAGCTGTTGCTGTTGCGGATCAGTTTTTGAATGAAGGACTAATCGTCTATACTGAAGGACGAGATTCTGAAACGCAATTAAGTTTTACGGCACAACCAACAAACAGTAGTCAAGATTATCCTATGGTCGTTTTGATTAATGGTGGTAGTGCTAGTGCTGCAGAAATAGTGGCAGGTGCACTACAGGATCATCATCGTGCTATTGTTTTAGGTGAGCAAAGCTTCGGTAAAGGGTCAGTACAAACAATTATCCCATTGGATGATAAATCTGGTTTACGTTTAACGACAGCACGCTATTTCACCCCCGCAGGTAGATCTATACAAGCACGAGGAATAACCCCTGATATTGTAGCTCCAGTAGTTTTACCATTAAGTAAAAAAGCAATGGAATTGCGAGAAGAGGATTTAGCAAATCATATTGAATCTTCGAAAAGTACAAGTGGTACTATTGCAAATAGTGGGAGCTTGGAATTATCTTCTACGGAGCAAATTGATAATCAATTGCGCCGAGCAGTTGATTTGCTAAAAGGTATAAGTATTTTTAAAAAAACAATCCATTAAGCAGCAAAAAGTTATATTTCGCCGTTAATTATATTAACTGTGCCCAGCAGGTTTTATAGAAGGTTTATACGTTCAAATGACTGTTAAAAAGAAGAAAGCTCCCAAAAAGAGATCAGTTAAACCGGCTTCTAAAAAGCAATTATCTCAAAATGTTCGTATTATGTTGGCATCATCTTTTTTGCTCGGATTTGTCGCTATTTCGTTGTTTGCACTGGTAACGTTTCGCACTAATTTCCAATCTGAATCGCCAATAGTCCACGAGCAAGAAGATTTTACCTACGAAGAACATATTAGTGAAATTCACCCTTTGAAAGTTTATCATTACGATGATGTATATACTTTAATTGAAAATCAATTAATTAATGGCCCAGATTCGATGGGGTGGAGAAAATTACCATCTAAGGACAAAGTACAAGTACGGCAAATATTTGGTGACTTTCCATCTATGGCATATTTGGGCGAGCTTGCTGTCCATATTGAACATACAAGAAGTCCAGCTGAACTCAAAGTAAGTGGTAGCGAAGGGATTATTCATCTTTATTGGCAAGATGATTTACGCTTAGAGTTGCAGTATAAAGTTACTACTACAAAACCGAATGGGCTTGGTAAAGTCGCAATAGTTATGGATGATATGGGGGGATCGCTTAAGGATTTAAAAGATATCTTAAGCCTTGATATCCATGTAACTCCAGCAATTTTACCTGGAACTAGTAGAGCAAAAAAACTTACGAACTTATTGCAGCAGAAAGGTCGTGAGTATTTAATCCATATGCCGATGCAGCCCCGTAGTTACCCCCGCACAAATCCTGGCTCAAATGCACTTTTGCTAGGTCAGTCAGAAGCAGAAACTATACGTTTGGTACGTGAGTATATAAAGGCTGTTCCTGGTGCTGTAGGCGGTAATAATCATATGGGATCGCGATATACTCAAGATGCTGAAGCAATGAAAATGGTCTTGCGGGAGATGCAGCGCAATGATTTATTTTTTATTGATAGCAAGACTATAGGTGATTCTGTGGCATTTGCTGAAGCGCGAAAGATGGGGATGAAAACAGCGACCAGAAATATTTTTCTAGATAATAAAGATGATGTTGCATATATCCGGCAGCAGATTCGGAAAATGGTTGGTTTAGCTAGAGATAATCGTGAAATAATTGCTATTTGTCACCCACATGATGAAACCATGCAGGCATTGCGTTTAGAACAAGTGTGGATGCAGCGCCAAGGGGTGACATTTGTTTCGGCATCTGAATTGGTACATACATATTAATGTTGTGCAGATGTTTTTAGCGCTACTTTATTGTTTTGCTGCCACATAATTATTTAGAAGGTTTTTTTGTAAATGGATCACTCTGCCGCAATTACGGTATCCACTCTAGTTAATCTGCTGCAAGAAGTAGTTGAAGATAATTTTGTCGATATCCTTGTACAAGGCGAACTTAGCAATGTTTCAAAACCTTCCTCCGGCCACTATTATTTCACCTTAAAAGATAAAACTGGACAATTGAAATGTGCCATGTTTAGGAGCCAAGCTCGAGCATTGCGCTTTAAACCAGTGGATGGATTATCCGTTGTTTGTCGGGCTCGTGCGTCTGTTTATCCGCAACGTGGAGAACTACAATTAATCGTAAGTGGAATTGAGCCAGAAGGGGTAGGGGGCTTACAGCTTGCTTTTGAACAACTAAAACAAAAACTAGAAAATGAAGGTTTGTTTTCTGCTAAGTTAAAGCAACCACTTCCAAACTTCCCCAAAACTATCGGTATTGTTACCTCGGCTACTGGTGCTGCTATTCACGATATTATAAATGTTTTACGCCGTCGATCTGCCGGCGTGAAGGTTCTGTTGCACCCAGTTAGGGTACAAGGTGAAGGCGCCGCTGATGAAATTGCAACTGCTTTATCTGAACTGAGTAACATTGATGATGTTGATGTTATTATTGTTGGTCGTGGAGGTGGGTCTCGCGAAGATCTATGGGCATTTAACGAAGAGGTGGTAGCAAGAGCAATAGTTGCTGCTAGAATACCAATAATTTCTGCTGTCGGTCATGAAGTGGATGTTTCAATCTCTGACTTGGTTGCCGATTTACGTGCGCCAACTCCAAGCGCTGCTGCAGAATTAGTCGTTAAAAATAGTCAAGAACTAGAGCATCATCTTGATCAACTGACTATTCGCTTAGCAGCACAAATGCGTGGTCGTTTGACGTTGTTAAATAATAACCTTGATGGTGTCTCTAAACGGCTCCGTTCACCGGTTGATAAAGTCAAGCTGCAACGGGCACGCCTACAACAAACACAGGTGCGGTTGCAGCAAGTAATTGCTACTTTTATTGACCATCAAAGGCATCAATTTTCACTGTTAGCTAGTAGATTAGAATCTTTATCTCCTTTAGCAGTGTTATCCAGAGGCTATGCAATTGTTAAGTTAGAAAAAACAGCAGAGGTAATTCATGCTCCGGAATGTCTATCTACTGGAGACAGAGTTATGATAACTTTTGCAGATGGAGAAGCTGTAGCAACGGTTGAAACAGTTACAACGAAAAAAGAAAAATAGCTGTTATTTATTTGTTGGATAGACTAACTATTGCAATGATTATATATTGTTTTAACTATTAAATGATTAATGCAAGCTCAACCTGAAAAAAGTAGGTAGATGGGATTAACTCTATGGCTACAAAAGTAAATTTTGAAGCATCACTGCAAAAGCTCGAAACAGCCGTTGAACAGTTAGAAACTGGGGATCTTACTTTAGATCAGGCACTTAAGATTTTTTCTAATGGTGTCAAACACGCCGAATGCTGTCAAAAATCGTTAAGCAACGTAGAATTGCAGGTAGAGCAATTATTGCAACAAAGTGATGGAACAATGAAACGGGAGTCATTTGATGGAGAATGACGCTTGGCAATTACAGGTCTATCTAGATGAAAAAATAAAAGTGGTAAACAGCGCTTTGGATAATTATTTACCAAAGGCTGAGACTTTGCCTGCTTCTTTGCATGATTCTATGCGCTACTCAGTATTTGCTGGTGGTAAACGTATTCGGCCAATTTTGATGTTGGCAGCGTGTGAAACTGTTGGTGGTAATGTCGCAAATGTGTTGCCTGCGGCATGCGCAATAGAAATGATTCATAGCTATTCATTGATCCATGATGATCTTCCGGCGATGGATGACGATAATTTTCGTCGTGGAATTCCAACTAACCATAAAGTCTATGGGGAGGCCACGGCAATTTTGGCTGGTGATGGCCTTTTGACTGAAGCCTTTATTCTGCTTAGCAATCCAGCTACTTGTGGTTCTATCCCCTTAACTGATATCAGGGAAATTATCCATATTTTAGCTAAATCTGCGGGATCAATGGGGATGGTAGGCGGTCAAGTAGTCGACATGGAAGCGGAAGAGAAACCGATTGATTTACCGACTTTAGAATATATCCATACTCATAAAACAGGTGCTTTAATTTTAGCAGCAATAGAAATAGGTGCCATTTTAGGTGGCGCAACAGCAGAACAACGTAAAGCCCTTAGCAACTACGGTAAAAATGCTGGTTTAGCTTTTCAAGTTGCTGATGATATTCTAGATATTGTTGCAGATCAATCACAGCTAGGAAAAGACGTTGGTAGTGATCAAGAGCGTGGCAAAGCAACGTACCCTGCATTGTTAGGTTTAACAGGAGCAAGACAGCGTGCTGCAGATCTGCATGGGCAAGCATTGACAGCCTTAGAGCAATTTGATGAATCTGCGCGACCGTTAAGAGAAATTGCAAGTTTTATTGTAAATCGTTCTTTTTAGAAGACTGAAGGTAGAAAAATGGAAACTCTCCTTTCGCAAATTAAAAATCCGGCTGAATTGAAAAAGTTTGATCGCTTGCAGTTGTTGCAGGTAGCAGAAGAATTACGCAAGCAGATTGTGTCAACTGTTGCTACAAATGGCGGCCACCTTGGGAGTTCCCTTGGGGTTGTTGAACTAACAATTGCATTGCACCATGTTTTTTCAACACCTGAAGATAGCATTGTTTGGGATGTCGGGCATCAAGCTTACGCCCATAAATTGCTTACTGGTAGACAGCAAGAGTTTGCGACTTTGCGCCAATTAGGTGGGATTAGTGGTTTCCCAAAACGCAACGAAAGTGAGCACGATTGCTTTGGTGTAGGGCATTCAAGTACTTCAATCTCTGCAGCTTCTGGGATGGCTGCTGGGAGAGACATCAGTGGTGCTGAGAATAAAGTAATTGCTGTAATAGGTGATGGTTCTCTCACAGCTGGAATGGCATTTGAGGGATTAAATCACGCCGGCCATCTTAAGCAAAAAATGATTGTAATCCTTAATGATAATGAAATGTCTATTTCACCAAACGTCGGAGCACTATCATCATTTTTGAGCCGAAAGATGACATCTAAATCTTTTCTCCGGTTCAAAAAAGATACAGAAAGTATTCTTGGTTATGTTCCTGGCATTGGAAAAGAACTTGTAAATATAGCTAAGCGTGCGGAGGAGTCCATTAAAGGTTTTATGACTCCAGGAATGCTGTTTGAAGGTTTTGGTTTTGATTATTTCGGTCCAATTGATGGTCATAACCTTGATGAAATGATAGAAACTTTACAAAATGTGGCGCAGATAGATGGACCTGTCCTTTTGCATGTAATGACAAAAAAAGGTAAGGGATATGAGCCGGCTGAGCAAAATCAACCAAAATTTCACGGTGTTGGACCATTTAACTCTGAGACTGGTGTTGTGAAAGGTAGTAGCACTAATGCTGCCGTATCCTATACAAAAGTATTTGGCGATACGCTGATTGATCTTGCAAGTAAAGATAAGCGTGTTATTGCTATAACTGCAGCAATGGCAGAGGGGACAGGGCTAACCAATTTTTCGGAAAAATTCCCAGAGCGTTTTTTTGATGTTGGTATTGCTGAGCAACATGCCGTTACCTTTGCAGCAGGACTAGCATGCAAAGGGATGCGACCGGTTGTAACAATTTACTCTACTTTTATGCAACGAGCGTATGATCAAATTGTCCATGATGTGTGTTTACAAAATTTGCCGGTAACTTTTGCAATGGATCGAGGTGGTTTAGTAGGCGCAGATGGACCAACTCATCATGGTGTATTTGATCTTTCCTTTTTACGCCATATACCAAATTTGATTTTTGCTATACCTCGTAATGAGGTTGAGTTGCAGAGAATTATGAAGACAGCCAGTTTGGCAGATCAGCCGTTCGCATATCGTTACCCACGTGGTAATGGTAAAGGTTTGCCATTACTGGAGGAAAATGAACCGATTGAGATTGGTACGGGGGAATTGTTGCGTGATGGCAATGACGGCCTGTTGATTGCTGTTGGCACTATGGTATCAGAAGCTTTGTCAGCTGCGGATTTACTAGCGGTACAAGGGGTTAATGTTGCTGTAATTGATGGCCGATTTGTAAAACCATTAGATAGCAAATTGATAATCTCTAAAGCGGAAAATGTACCCTTTGTGGTTACAGCAGAAGAAAATGCCTTGCAAGGTGGATTTGGCACTTCTGTGCTTGAGTTGTTGAGTGATGCAGGTTTGGCAGTACCAGTATTGCGAGTTGGTATCCCCGATAAATTTGTTGAGCAAGGAAGCCAAGAAGAATTATGTTCACGTTTAGGTCTCGATGCTGCAGGTATCGTTAGCAAGGTAGAAAATATTATTAAATAATTGCTAAAGGGGAATTTATTGTGGCACGAAAAATATTTATTGCAGCTACTGGAATGAATAGCGGTAAAACAACTACTAGTCTATCATTGATGCACATGGCAAAAACAAAATATGATCGAGTGGGTTTTATTAAACCAATAGGGCCAAAACCGGTTGAATATGAAGGTGTTATTGCCGATAAAGATGCAGTTGTAATGGCAAGGTATTTTGATTTGCTTGATGACCTCCATTTGATGTCTCCGTTTGTGCTAAAACAAGGAGATACTCGTAAAATAATGGATGGTGTGTTAAGCAAAAAGAAAATAGCCAAGCAAATGTTTGATGCTATAGCAGAGTTAGACGCTAAAAATGATTTTTTGATTATTGAAGGAGCAGGACATACTGGCGTAGGTACGTTATTTGGTTGTAATAATGCCATGATTGCTAGAGAAACAGCGGCTTCAGTATTAATGGTTACTGGCGGTGGGTTAGGTAATGTTGTCGATTCTGCCCAAACAAATTTGGCGTTGTTTCAAAAAGAGCGAGCGGCAGTCAAAGCTATTTTAGTAAATAAGATTATTCCTGAAAAGCGTGAGCAGACTCTTAAGTATCTCGACATAGCTTTCGCAGAAGAAGATATTACCGTAGTTGGTGGCTTTAATTATCAGCCAATTTTAGCAAACCCTACTTTACGACGCATATCTAGTGTCCTTGAAGTTGAACTATTTGCTTCTGATGAGCAAGCACATAGAATTGTTCATAATGTTCAAATCGGCGGTGCATCATCTCAGCGGGTAGTAGAAATGCTAAAAGAATCATCTGTGATTGTAGTAAATAGTAGTCGTGATGAACTGCTTGTAACCATTTCTAACTTGTACCAATTGGAAGAATATCGAAATAAAATAGCAGGAATAATTATTCCTGGTAGGTGTGAAGTAAGTAGTATTACCCAAAAGATTATTGATAGTAGTAAAGTTCCGTATGTGCGCGATCGTCGTACATCATCAACTGTGTTTGAGATAATCAAAGAGGATGTTTCTAAGTTAACCGCAGATGATACACATAAAATACGCTTAATTACTGAATTGGCTGAAAAAAGATTTGATTTTGATGCTATTGATGCCTTGTTAGATTAATTTCTGGAGAAGAGCTTATGTTAGTTCGTGTTCGTTATAAAGATGGTCGAATAGCTCTAATTCCATCTAATGGGTTAGATGAGCTAATCATAATGAGCGAAATTGAGCAGTTTGAACGCTCAGCTGGTTGGGTAACGGTTGGAAAAGACCCGATTCGGAGCACATTGCGCGGAAATTATGCAGGGATTGAGCGACGTAAACGCTAAATTAAAAATGTAAGTAGCTGTAATTGTATAATTTTATCTTGTTTTTTTATTATCGTGTGATAGTATAAGATATTATTATGTGTCGAGGAGAGCTGCTTATGGGTATTCCAGTTGTGTATCATGATGGCATGATGGACATCGTAGATTCTGTAAAGTTACAAAAATTGATCGAATATGATGGAATTTTAAAGTTTCAGCGAGATGGTGTTTGGATTTATCCAGAAGTTGGCCCAGTGAGAAGTTCGTTTTCTTCTGAATATGATGGCCCAGAGAGACGTTTGCCTTGGTGGTGTTATATAAAAAACAATTTTAATGGATTATTATGAGG
>JADGED010000359.1 GCA_016744555.1 Desulfuromonadaceae bacterium | reverse complement strand
TTGCAGGCTGGCCCTCTCTTACGTCATTGCGAGTACTATCTGCAAGCTGACCCCAGAGAACCGGGCGATAACTATGTATCAATGTTGCCTTTGCCTTGGATAATGGAGCAGGTTTACGCCGTTTGTCAGGCTCTTATGGTGCGTTTGGTTGTCAATTTCGTTGAGGAGCCTGAAACACAGATGGCCGACCTCCGTGAAATCGGTCCCCATTTTGTTTTGTTGGCCCCGCAAGTATGGGAATCTCTGGCAGCTGATGTACAAGCACGAATGATGGACGCTTCACCATTTAAACGCTGGATCTATCAATATTGTATCCGGCGAGCGATTAACAGTTTTAAGCAAACCGGTAAACCGTCAAAATTGGCCTACTGGTTGATATTTAAACCCCTGAAAGATCGTCTTGGTTTCAGCAACTTGCGCAGTGCGGCTACCGGTGGTGCTGCCCTTGGTCCCGATACTTTTAAATTTTTCCTCTCCATGGGAGTACCGCTGCGGCAAATTTACGGTCAGACCGAACTGGCCGGTGCCTATACTACTCATGCAGCTGATGATGTCGATTACGACAGCGTCGGTATCCCTTTTGAAGGGAGTGATATCCGCATTGATAGCCCTGATGAAAATGGCGTCGGTGAAATCATTGCGCGTAATCCGGGGATGTTTAGTGGCTACTATAAGAATACTGAAGCTACGCAAGAGACCCTTGATGACAAAGGTTGGATGAAGACCGGTGATGCCGGTTATTTCAAGCAAGAAAACGGTCACCTAGTAGTTATCGATCGAATTAGTGATATCGCCGTTACCGACTGTGGCAATCGTTTTTCCCCGCAGTTTATCGAAAATAAGCTTAAATTCTCCCCTTTTGTCGCTGAAGTTGTGGTGCTTGGACATGAGCGCCCCTATTTGACGGCAATGATATGTATCCGTTTTGATATCGTCGCCAAGTGGGCAGAGAAACGTGGCATCTCGTTTACTAATTACATCAATCTATCGGCGCAGAATGAAGTGTATGAACGGATCATGGGAGAGGTAGAAGCTGTTAACGCGACTCTGCCAGAGGCGCATCGGATCAAGAAATTTCTACTTTTGTACAAGCAACTCGATGCCGATGATGGTGAGTTAACCCGAACCCGCAAAGTGCGGCGGTCAACTATCAACGAGCGGTATGGTGCGTTGATCGAATCACTTTATACCGATGCATGCGCAGTGAATCTGGAAACTGAAATTACGTATCAGGATGGCCGGGTGCGAGAGATG
>JADGED010000358.1:444-1274 GCA_016744555.1 Desulfuromonadaceae bacterium | reverse complement strand
GTCCTCGATTATTGGCCAACAGAATTGGCAACACTAGTTGCAGAAAAACTGACCACCGCATGCCAGTCTGGGCAGATTGCTGGCTATCCACTTACCGATCTAGAAATAAGCTTGATTAGTGCCAACTACAACAGTAACAAAACTACAGAACTCGGCATTTCAGCGGCACTTAGT
The DNA here is from genome assembly GCA_016744555.1 of Desulfuromonadaceae bacterium. Taxonomy (GTDB): domain Bacteria; phylum Desulfobacterota; class Desulfuromonadia; order Desulfuromonadales; family Geopsychrobacteraceae; genus Desulfuromusa. The sequence continues at coordinate 1,100 of JADGED010000358.1, read as the reverse complement.
CGAGCTGTCAGCCAAGCATTAAAAGACGGTCAATCTACCCTGCTAGAACCGGTGATGGCGCTAGAACTAGTTGCTCCATCCGATTGTACTGGGCGGGTGATGGGTAGCTTAAATAAAAAACGTGGGCAGATCGAAGGAGTCATATCTAGACATGGTGAAGACGTAGTTAAAGCTACTGTACCGTTACTCGAAATGTTTGGCTATATGACAGAACTTCGTAGTGCCACTCAAGGAAAAGGGAGTTTTACCATGGAGTTCTCCCACTTCGATCAAGCACCGACAGAAACCTTACAAAAATTTGGACTATAAAATAATCATGGGGAAAGAAAGCATCCACACCAAAAGAAAAAGCAACCATTGGTGCCACCATTTATCTAGATCAATACAAGTTCTTTGGCTTTTTATTCTGCTAACAAGCCAAAGCATTGCGGGTGAAATAAACGCTGTCGACCCCTTACGTTTGCAACAAGAAATCAAACGCTTTAATTGGCAGGATGCAAAGAATAGCTTTCCAAAACAAGCGTTCCTTTTCATTGGTAGCTCAAGTATATACAAGTGGAAAACCGCTCGCGATTTTCCTAATCATCCAGTCATAAACCGTGGCATTAGTGGCGCTCACATAACTGATATTATTCACTATTACGACGTAATTGTCT
>JADGED010000358.1:0-434 GCA_016744555.1 Desulfuromonadaceae bacterium | reverse complement strand
CCAGCTCAAGTAATTTTTTATTGCGGCGAGAACGATGTTACTGGCAATAAAGAGACATCTCAAATAGTAGCAGATTTTACCACATTCAGCCGTCAACTTAAGCAAAACCTACCAGATACAAATTTGTTGTTTTTAGCGATAAAACCTAGCCCATCCAGGTGGGCACTATGGAAAAAAATGGCACATACTAACCATAAGATTGCCGACTATTGCCAAACCAGCAAACTGTGTACCTACGTAGAGACTGCCACTCCGCTATTAAATGCCGAGAAAATTCCAAACAAAGGACTATTTGCTAAAGATGGTCTCCATCTTAGCAAATCTGGTTATGTAATTTGGCGGGATATTCTCAAGCAACAGGGAATTTAAACTTAGCAATAGATATTCTCTTAACCACGGCTAAAGAGGATATGGATGGTAGCAAACGTTAACTA
>JADGED010000357.1 GCA_016744555.1 Desulfuromonadaceae bacterium | reverse complement strand
CTATTTTCCCTCTGTCGACTGTGGATTAAGAAACTGCCGATAGTAGCAAAACAACGGGGGTCGGTATGATTCAATTTGCTTGGCCGTGGGCCTTTCTACTACTACCGCTCCCCTATCTTATCTATCGGTTAACTCCAAAAGTTGAGCAACGGGAAGATTCAGCTCTATGGGTGCCATCACTACATCCTTTTGCCGTAGCAAAAACTGGACATTCTGCACCACCACAGAAACGTTGGCAGCTGATTATAGTTATTTTATGCTGGCTCCTGCTGGTAATTTCTTGTGCCCGGCCCCAATGGTTGGGCAATCCAGTGGAGTTACCAATAAGTGGTCGTGATTTAATGCTTGCCGTCGATTTATCTGGCAGCATGAAGGCGGAAGATTTTGAGCTTGGCGGGAACACTGTTGATCGTCTCACGGCATTAAAGGCAGTTGCTGCAACGTTTATTGAACGTCGACAAGGAGATCGCATCGGACTTATTTTGTTTGGTGATAAACCGTACATTCAGGTGCCACTAACATTCGACTACATCACTGTTAATCAACTATTAGACGAAGCTTTTATTGGTTTAGCTGGTGAAAAAACCGCTATTGGTGATGCCATCGGCCTAGCAATAAAACGCTTAAAAAAACAACCCGGCAAGCAAAAGGTGCTGATTCTTCTCACCGATGGTGCGAATACCGCCGGTGCAATCACGCCAGAAAAAGGGGCCGAATTAGCTCAGCAAGCGGGGCTTAAAATTTACACCATTGGTATCGGTTCCGATGCTATGGAAGTGGGATCGTTTATCTTTAAACGCATAGTTAACCCTTCTTCTGAGCTTGATGAAACCATGCTCAAATATTTAGCGGAGACCACCGGGGGCAAATATTTTCGGGCGCACGATACAAAAGAGCTGGTTCAAATCTATGCACAACTCGACAAGATGGAGCCAACAGAAAAAGAGAAAAAAGTTTATCGCCCGATCAGTTCCCTCTACTTTTGGCCCCTTGGTCTAGCGCTGCTTATCTGTTGCGGGTTAGTTGCAAGTAAAATGATACGGAGGCGGCCATGAAAGAGCAGCTTCTGACCCTCTACAACAATTTTCACTTCTTACGCCCCCACTGGCTTTGGTTGCTGCCATTATTAATACTTGCCCTGTTGTGGTGGAAAAAGCGGGCAGCAGGGTCATCTAACTGGCAAACATTATGTGATGCACAATTGTTGCCACATATCCTTATCGACAATCAAAATAGCAAAACTACGGGGCAAGATAGGTCTCAGTCGTGGTTACGAG
>JADGED010000356.1 GCA_016744555.1 Desulfuromonadaceae bacterium | reverse complement strand
ACTTTGATTTGCTTTTGCTGGGGTCACCAGAGGGGATGGCACCAGACGAGCAATTGCACGCTGAAATTTCTAACCTTAATGAAGTCCCCGTTCTTTACGCCCCACTTGAAAATTGCTATTTGATTAATCGTTTGCCTAAATCGGTAATTGTTTGCGATTCGGATGACTTGCTGAGTTGCGTTAAGCATAACCTTAATAGCTAATATTACTTGCCGAGATGGGCTGAGTGTAATGACAGAAAATATGACATCGAATTCAATTATGCAAAATGTAGCAACTCCTTTGATCAGTATTGTTGATTCTTTAAAGGAGATTGTTACCCGGTCAGAAGATGATTTTATCTCGCTGGGGATGAACTTACAAAAAGTACAAATGTTATCGTCAGCGCAGCGGCAAAAAATCTCTGCAACTATGGCCTTGTTTAAGCCAGACGATAGTGAAGGGATTTTGCAACAAATTTCTAGCTATGTTCAGCATAGTCAAAACGACACTCAACAGGCGCAAGAAAATACTGGCCAGCTATGTAGCGATTTAACTGCAATGATGAAGCTGCTAGATGCAGTTGAGCAAAAGAGTTCTACTTTAGAACGGTCAGCGCTGTTTTTGCATGTAATTGGCATTAATACCGGAATTGAGTGTGCTCGTGACCATCGCATGGCATCGATGTTTAAAGTGGTGTCGAGCGATACTATCGATCTTGCCCAAAAAATAAAAATGGCAACAACGTCACTGGTGGATACCACTAATAAAGCAAAAAATACCCAAAAACAAACCTTGCAAACTGCGCAAAAAAGTATAAGTGCCTTGCACCAACTTGCAAAAAAGTCTGAGCAAACGACAGAGGTTGCGTTAACTAAAGTTTCTGAACTGGTTGATTATTCAATTTCAGTAGTTGATGAAGCTGAAAAAATGTCTGTAAGTATCACCGCTGAGATTAATCAGGTGGTTATGGGGATCCAATTTCACGATAATTTACGGCAACGCATTGAGCATATAAATGAGGCAATCTTTGAGGTAGATACTCAAGAGAGTGAAGGCCTTACTGATGAGCAAAGTTGTAATAGATATCTGTCGTTAGAGTTACAAAAAACGCAAATAGAAAATTTAGTAACCGAATTGGAGATTCTCTACAGTACGCAGGGGCAAGCGTTAAGTAATATTATTAAAGGGGTCTCTGGGTTAGATACTCAACTTGATGGAATGGTAAAGGAGCAAGCGACAGCAAGAGGAAAGGATGATCCCGTTTCAGTGTTAATGGCCGGTATAGCTTCGTTGAAGCAGTTAAATAATGATAGCCAAGCTTTAGGGCAAACAATAAGTG
>JADGED010000355.1 GCA_016744555.1 Desulfuromonadaceae bacterium | reverse complement strand
GTGTAGTCGTTCTGTATTATAAAAATGATTAATGTAACTTTTCAAATCAGAGCGTAATTCATGTTGTGTGTGATAAATATTACCTCGAATGACATCACCTTTCAAGGTCTTAAAAAAAGATTCCATTTCAGCATTGTCTATACTGTGATAAGGGCGATTATTACTGGCAATTATTCCCTGTTTATTTAAAAGATCCTTAACATCATAAGCACAGTATTCAGCACCTCTATCAGTATGATAAATCAATCCCTTTGGTGGCTGTCTTCTTTTAATTGCTTTTCTTAATACATGTATTGTCAATGAGGAGGTTTTACGTTTCCCTAATGACCAGCTCAATATTTTCCTTGAATACAAATCCATCACTGTGGCAAGAAAGTGCCATTGACCACCGACTTTTACATAGGTTAAATCAGCAACCCATTGTTGATTAATTCCTGTGGGGACTCCAATTTCTAAACGAAGGTTTTTAGTCCCTGTATAATACAAGTGTGTGCCATAGTTTCGATGATAATGTTTAATGGCTCTGGCACGTATTCTATTCTCTCTCATTAAGCGTTCAATACGTTTGCGTCCAACAGCCACACCCTGTTTCTGAAGTGCTTTAAAGACCCTTGGGCTACCATAAGTCTGTCGACTTTTTTCATATGCCTTTTTGATGAGTTTGAGTAATTTCTTATCTTCTTGTTTATGCTGTGACTCGCCTCGTTTAACCCAGGCATAATAACCACTTCGACTCACTTTTAACCAATTGCAAAGGTATCTGACACCTAATTCTTGTCCAAATTTTTGGATGCATCCAAATCGTTCTGATGGACTTCCGCCAGATACCGTTGCCACTTTTTTAGAGTATCATTTTCCTTTTCTAAAAAAGCAATTCGTTTTTTTAAACGTTCTGTCTCTTTTATTTCTTTCGCGTTAACCGTCTTTTTTTTCTTATTCACTGTTGTCTTCTCTGGCTTCTTGCCTTGAAGTGTACCTTCTCGGTATTCTTTTCGCCACCTTGACAACATGAAGGGATGAATATCTAATTGTTTAGCCGCTTGTTGAACTTGAATTCCTTTTTTATGACTCAATTTTACTGCTTCTAATTTAAAGTCGTCTGTATATTTCCAAGTTCTTTTTGGCTTTGTACTTTTGGCCATTGTATTGCCCTCTATGGTTAGTAGAAGGTGTCCACATTAGCGGGGGAAGTTTCGGGTCAATATTGAACCACTTGTTAGGTCTTTTTAAAGTATTTTCCAATATATTCTTCAAAGCTTGAAACTACTTTATAACCTTTACCAATGTTATTTTTTGCTTGCCTTGTCTTATATATTCTTTCGTGAATATAGTCCACTAC
>JADGED010000354.1 GCA_016744555.1 Desulfuromonadaceae bacterium | reverse complement strand
AACATAAGCAGTAAGTGCTCCTTAGATTAGTTTTCATCCGGAAACGGCTATTTTCCGCTGTAGCTGCGTCAATCTACGGCCTTACTTGTGCGGCGTACCTATGTACGCCTCCGCGCAAAACCTTGATTTTCTTGCTACACCGCAAAATTTCTCATTTCCAATTTGAAAACAAATTTAGTTACCATCCGGAACTTCCGAATGGTAACTAGATTAGTTCCTGCTGAATAAATCGTACGGCATTCCGGTACAACAATAGTCCCGCACCATCTTCAGCCAAAGTTTCTCTGGTCCAACGCGGATGATGAGTACGGTGAGTAAATGCTTCTGGGTGTGGCATAAGGCCGAACAAGCGACCAGTTGGGTCACAGATTCCGGCTATTGCGCCATCACTACCATTTGGATTATCGGGAAATTCCATGGTCGGATGAAGGTCGCAATCAGCATATTTCAAAACCGATAGATGCAACTCTTCTAACCGTTGTAACGTCTCTGGGCTATCGGTAACAAAGCGCCCTTCCCCATGTCGTACCGGCAGATAAAGGCCAGTCAAACCGCGAGTGTAAACACAAGGTGAGTCTGGATCAACCTGGAGCCAACTCCAGCGGTTTTCAAATCTACCTCGCTCATTATTAGTTAATGAACAGCTCTGTTTATATTTACCGTCAATAGCTGGTAGCAGTCCCATTTTAACTAGCAACTGAAAGCCGTTACAGACTCCCATTACTAGTTTTCCATCAGCAATAAACTGCTGTATTTGCTCGGCTACGGTTGCAGTAGAATCAGCTACTGAAGCGTGGAGAAGTCGATTTGCACCTGCCTTGGCGCTACCGAGATCATCACCATCAAGAAAACCACCAGCAAGGTTCAAAAAGTGGTAATCGTTAAGATTAACTCTACCGGCAAGAAGCTCAGCTATGTGAACAATGTCTGCCTCTGCTCCTGCCAATTTGCAGGCGTTAGCAACTTCACGCTCACAATTAGTGCCATTACCGGCAATAACAATCGCTTTGACTGTCTTAGCCATAATCACATCTCCTGTAATGGCGCTTGCCACGCCTGTTTTAAACTATCAAGTGAAACATCAAGTAAAGCTTGTCCACGGAGACCATTAACAACCAAATTTTGTTGCTCAATTACCTGACCAATACGACAACAACTTTGATCAACAAACATTTTCTCAAAAGCATCCTTATCAGTAGCTTTGATTGTCACTAGCAAACGACTTTGAGATTCAGAAAACAAAACTTTGTCTTCCCTGATATCAGCTGCTAAATCGAGGAAAGAAAGTTCAACCTGCATACCATAACCACCAGCAAAAGCGGATTGAACAAGAGTATTGAGTTGGTCGATAC
>JADGED010000353.1 GCA_016744555.1 Desulfuromonadaceae bacterium | reverse complement strand
TTACCGTATGGGTGGCTCCGAGGTGAACATCCAGTCGGTTATCATAAACATGGACGCGAAGTGATTCACCTATGAGTCTGGAAGGCACTGTGTACAAAACACGTTTAACCAAGATGGTACTTGATGTACTGACCGCTACCACCAACTCTGCGTAGGCAACCGTACGTTGCAAAGGTAGTGATTGTAAATGCTGACGTTCTTCTTCGATCTTGTTCTGTTTGCGAGCATTAATCTTGCGGACAATGTCGGCCAGAAAATCTTCGTAAGCAACCACGGAGTTGAAATCACATGAATCACGGAGCAACAAAGCTTGACGAATGCGTTTTTTCAAATGACCGTGAGGCGATTCAACGGCCCCGTTTTCATGGCCCTTACCACGATTGTTGCGAGTTGGTTCCATACCGTAATGACGACAAAATTGCCGGTAGCGACTAGTAACATCCTCAGACTCATCCTTAGTCAAATTGCGGTAGGCGGCAGACAAGCTGTCACTCCGATGTTCTCGGGGAACACCTCCCAAACGCCAAAGGGCATCTTGCAATCCTTCAGCCAGAGCTGCATACGACTCACCTCCATGGACGACCTTTACCGAACACCAGCCACTGAAAGCCAAGCGAAAATGATACAGGAGATGGGTAAAAGGCTGGCCCTGGATAGTAATTGCCACCTTTTTTAATTTGGTAAAGTCAGACAAACCCATCCGACCAGCCACCTGCTCTTGGCGGAACATTACCTCCTTTTCCGGCCCGTATAGGGCCTTCCATTTGCACACCCTTCGTTGAAATGTCCGTTTTTTGCTGTCAGGATAGTCACCAGGGTGATCGTCTTGAAGTTTCTCGAAAAGCGTAATCGGGGCAAGCTTTGGCTTCTTATCAAGTAATGGAACTATCTCACTTTCCCAGACCGCTTCGAACGGATCCGTTCGGGTTCGCCAATTTCGTTTTCGTTTACTACCTGGTTGTAATTCATCCTTGTCAATCCGTCGACCGGATCGTTCAGATATGTTCACCTTGGCGGCTGCAGTCTCCTGAGTTTTACCTTCTTTACGTTTTTTCATATACACCTTGACCTGTTCTAAATTTATGTATTTGCCCGACACCAAAACACCTCATTGTAAAAGTTGCTTTTGGGGCCAAACTATACCATTTCGAACCGGACAAGGTAATTGTCATCAACCGGCCAAGTTAATTGTCACATAATAACACCCTTTAATAGACAATCTTATTAGATTAGATATTTGCAGTTAAGCTCTAATTCTGGCGCACAATTAGGTATATTAATTCCGAAACCAAGACCTAACACCAGAACCGTTGTTGGAGAAAAATTTCTCTGGCTTCTGGTGCAACATGTACTCCCTGAGGG
>JADGED010000352.1 GCA_016744555.1 Desulfuromonadaceae bacterium | reverse complement strand
CCTTTACCACTAACCGACCATCCCGAACATATCGGCATTAGTGCCGACGGAGAGATGCTCTACGTTAGCGATTCTGGTAACCGCCAACTGTTACAAATAGACGCCAGCAATGGGCTATTACTGCAACAACTGACGACCAGCTACCAACCCGACAAAATCTTTCCATTTGATTACCAGCAACAATCATATCTGGCGGTACTTTATTCCCGAGATCAGCAACTACAGGTAATAGCAGCAAATACATTATCACCGCTGTACAACATAAGTACCGGATTCGCCCCTTCAGATCTAATTTTCACCAATCAATCGCTATTTGTAAGCGATCTATTTCAACGCCAGATTAGCCAAATTGATCCATTAACTGGGCAGACACAAATGCGAATTGCAACTGCCTTTGCCCCCAATACGCTAGCAGCAGATGGCGCAAATAGAAACCTGTTGGTTGGTACGTGTCAAACCCCAGCAATCGCCTTTCTCCCCTTCGGCCAGCAGCTAGTTTCACGCCACTCTGCCATTCCCGGTTGCCCGACCGACTTGGCCCTATCTGCGCGCCGCCGACTGTTATTTGTCGCCACTAAAGACAAGCAACAAATTGGTATCTTAGATCTACTCTCAGAGCAGCATCTGGGAAGTATGAATCTCCCGGCAAAACCGGCAATAATCACCTTCCAAGAGCAGTAAACCAATCTAAGCACCTACCCACGACAAGCAACTGTGGCAAAACACATAATTAATAAGGGCATATCCCCACTTCATCCCCATATCTACACCTAAAGAACCAATCCACAAGCGCTAAAAGCCCCTAACTAGTTGAAATATAGCTACTATTAAAAACACATGGCAATGGGCACGGCTTTTGCTAATAAACCCAACTTATATAGCTTTGCTTTTTAGTTATTTATTGATAGCAGCAATCACAACATCAGGATGGAGGCACCAAATGAAAACCAAATTATGGATAACAACTTTAATGCTGTTGCTGCTATGCAGCACAGTCAGCTGGGCAACAGTTAATGGTCAATGTTCAGATTGTCACACCATGCACAATAGCCAAGGTGGCAACACCGTAGAAGATGATGTCAGCCGCTCACTAACCAAGGGGGACTGTGTCGGTTGCCATACTGGCGATAATACTGATGCTGTGGGCTTCAACAATATACCGTACGTACATAATACTTCGGTTGAGTACGGTCCAGACTACAATAGCAGTGGCGCACTAACAAATGCTGCAGCAACCAACTCCCTCGCGGGTGGAACTTTCAGCAATATGATTGGTGCTGCCAATCCTAGCTACGGCCATAACGTAGACGGTATTTCCAATGCCGATCCCATGGGCCTTACTCCACCAGGATGGATAGCTTCAACATTT
>JADGED010000351.1 GCA_016744555.1 Desulfuromonadaceae bacterium | reverse complement strand
CTATCGGGTGATTAAGGTCTTTACGAATACTGGCCGGATAGAGGAAAAATTTAGCCATCCACGGCATTAAAAATAATAAAAAACCGAAGGTCGAAAAAAGGATAAAGGCCATGGATAATGGCTTAACCCAGGAATAGCTTAAAAATGAAATAGCCAGTGGAATGACAGCGGTTCCCATAATTGCTGCAAACCAGGCGGGATTAAAATGTTCGGTAAGGCTGCTTGGGCTTAATTTGAATGGCTCGGCCATTGTTTCCTCCATATATGGGTAGAAATGCGATCTAAAGTATTGTAGAACTCAATTAATAAAATGGCAACTATAAACATAGTGTTTTTTATATATATTGAACCGGTCATTCTGACTGGGGGGGATAAATTCATTTCTTGAAAATATGGGATAATACTAATATAATGTCCTGTTGCTTCAACTTAAGCAAATTACATGATGGTTCTTCTGTTTAGAAGGGTTATCCCTAAGATAATTTATAGCAATTGCAACCTTGGCGTTAAGGGATTGTAGATGGATAAGCAAAAAATAGCTTTAGTAACTGGTGCTAGCAAGGGAATTGGTGCGGCAATCGCCCGCGAGTTGGCGACAGATGGATTCCATATTTGGCTAAATTACCGTAGTGATAACGCTGCGGCGCAGGCAGTTGCCGACGAAATTGTAGCGGCAGGTGGTAGTTGTACTTTACTGCCGTTTGACGTTGCTGACGCCGCTGCGACCACGGCAGTGTTAAGCCCACTACTTGAAGAACACTCTCCCGCAGTATTGGTAAACAATGCCGGTTTTGCCCGTGATGGGATTATGGCGTTAATGGCACAAAGTGATTGGGACGATGTCCTTGGGGTTCACCTTGGGGGATTTTTTAATGTTACCCGTTTGGTGGTGGCGCGAATGATAAAAAAACGCCACGGGCGGATAATCAATATGGTCTCTACTTCTGGTGAAACCGGAATGGCGGGGCAGGTTAATTATTCTGCTGCAAAAGCCGGGTTGATTGGGGCAACTAGATCGCTTGCCGCAGAGGTTGGGCGCCGCAAGGTTCTGGTGAATGCAGTTTCACCAGGGTTTATCGCTACCGACATGATCGCTGATCTGCCAGAAGAACATATTTTACCCATGATTCCATTAGGGCGAGTTGGTCAGCCCGAAGAAGTTTCTGGGCTGGTAGGCTTTCTTTGTTCTGACCGTGCCAGTTATATCACTGGTCAAGTATTTGCCGTTAACGGCGGAGCACATATTTGATGGCCGTGCAGGGATTACACCGGGTTGCTATTACTGGCATTGGCATTGTCTCTTGTTTGGGCAACGATCTGGCAACGGTCGGTAGCGCTTTACGTGAAGGGCGTTCTGGTTTGATGGTTGATCCTGAGCGTCAAGAAC
>JADGED010000350.1 GCA_016744555.1 Desulfuromonadaceae bacterium | reverse complement strand
CTCTTTCAATATTAATCAAACTATCTTTCATCGCCATAATTGGGTTTTTCTGGCAAGCTTGTAGATATTCACACACAAAAGTGTGGTAGTCAGCTTCGTTGGGTGATTGTAAATTTGCCCCTTCGCCAACCATGGACAAGCGATTATAGGTGAACAAATCAACCCGATCACGTAGCAGTTCGGCCAGCGGTAGCACTTGGTCCATATTGTCTTGGGTTAAGGTAAGCATTACCATCGAATAGATGTTTTTTTGTTTTAGCACCTCTAAAAAACTTAATACCGACGAGAAATTACCTTTGCCGCGGATATGATCATTATGTGGCTCTAGTCCCTCCAGGCTAACTTGATAAAATACCGGTTTTTCTATCTTAATAAGGTTGTTAAGTTGTTCCTCTGCAACAGGATTTCCCAGAATAGCTAGGCTTAAGTTACGCTCTTGCGCCGCTTGATACAATTCAAAGAAGTGGGGATGTAAAAACGGATTTCCGCCCGAAAAGGATACTTGACCGTAAACATTATGCTGTAAACAGAAATTGCGCATTTGGTCTAATACGGCAATCCCTTGCTCTAGTTCAATTTCAGCCTGCAGGCTGCGATCGTAGCAGTGTAAGCAGTTTAAGTCGCAGCGATGGGTTATGTGCCATTGCAGGGTAAACGCATCAGCAACTAAAAACTCTTCTGGCGTTTCTGCCGGAATCGTAAACCCGCTGTGGCGTCGGTCAAGTTTTGAATGTGGCGCCAATAAAATCCCTTTTCTAATCGCCCTTTCTATACTCTTATCAACTACCCTTACCGTTTGCTTATTGTCTTTTGCTACGGTAACTGGATCTAGCTTTTCAGTGATAACTTTTAGAGCGAGTAGGTCGCCAGATGTTGCTACTGCTGTTTTTGTTTCTCCACTTTGTGGATGTTTCCACAGCAATATGTACTGACTCGATGGTTTTGGTTTGGTGTCGCTACCAGATATAAGTTCAAGTAGGTTATGCCACCCAACATGAATAAGATCCAGATTAGGGTTAATGCTAGGTGCTGGTGTTTTAGTTCTAATTACGTTGGCAGCAGAATTGAGTTGGTATTGACTAAGTTCTATTTTGGCTAAATCAGGGACAAATGTTTCTTCTTTTGCTGTTTCTAAAGATCGAAGCAGTGCAGGGAAGTCATCTGCTGACGGAGAAACTTGTACAATATCCTGAATTAAATCTGCAGAGAGGTGCTTGAAACAGTATGGGAAAATCTGTTGTAGATTCATGGATAAATAGCACCCCCAAAAAAATCGGATTGACAGACCAACGGTCTAAAGCCAATCCGATTATAGTGTATCTAAACGTAAAAAGTAAATTGAGCTTGGTTCAGTATCAACGATACTGATTATTTAGAACCACCTCAAC
>JADGED010000034.1:300-15937 GCA_016744555.1 Desulfuromonadaceae bacterium | reverse complement strand
GAGTTGCTCAGCGCATCTATATTTTTTTTTTTTTTTCTTGATTGCGACACCGCCTGGTTGCTTGTGGTCCGGGTTTTTTCCGTATTGTGGGCAATTTCATTAATAGTTGCGGTCATCTCTTCGGCAGTAGTTGCCTGAGTCATCGACAGCTCATTAACATTAACTGAGCTAGTACGAATTTGTCCGACCAGATTACGTAAACTTGCAACCACCAAGTTTAACGAGTTACCAAGGTCTTCGGTCTCATCGGCAAATAGCCCCTTGCGCAAACGCACGTTACGACTTAGGTCGCCATCACTAAGGCGTTCCGCCCCTTGGGTTAATATCTTAAAATTGGTCGTAAACGCTTTGGAAAAAATCCAGCCAAAAATTAAGCCGACCAATAGGGCGCCGAAAATAGAAATATACTGGTGTGTCCATTCAGGGATTTCCATTTGCGGTACCAACTGATTTAGAAACACTACCGAAGCGACCACAAACAAGAAGCCTACAACGAACTTGTAACTTATCTCAACACGCATGTTTTTCTCCTTAGGTTCAACCCTTTTCCTCGGCGTAAATTGCTTATCGCTGTACGGGAAGGGGGGATTTAACTGTAATATACTTTTATCTACTTAAGGCCTTAAATCTCTCCGAGACCAGCTGGTTTAATATCAACCGTATCCTCTAGGCGTTGATAAATTCTTTCTGCCGGATCTATGCAAACAAACAGTTTGCGACACGATGGTGCCAAAGTTTCAGCACGCCCTAAAACTAGGTAGCCACCTGGGTGTAACGCAGAGGCTAACTTTTTAAGAATTTGCAACTGCTGTTCACGGGAAAAATAGATTAATAAATTCCGGCACAAAATCAAATCTACCGGCTCAAATGCAGGGTCAATTAGAATATCATGCCGGGAAAATTGAACCTGCTTACGCACCTTCTGCTCAAGCAGGTAGCTATTCCCTTGGGCGGAGAAAAACTGCTGCAATAATTCATCAGGAACACCGGTTAGTCGCGCTGCCGAATATAGTCCCGCTTCAGCTCGCACTACAGCATTAGGACTGAGGTCGGTAGCCATAATTGAAAAGCGGTTTTGGCGTTGTAATTTTTGCCCGAGCAACGCAATTGAATAGGGCTCTTCGCCATTGGCGCAACCTATGCTCCACACAGAAACTTTTGCGCCAGTTTGTCGACTAGCTTGTAACAGCTCGGGGAGAATTTTAGTTTCTAAAACATTAAACATGGTTGGGTTACGAAAAAACTGTGAAACATGGATGCTGAGTACGGCGAGAAGTTTAGTTTGCTCATCCTTATCAGCGGCTAAAAGCTCAACATAGCTAGTTGGATCCTCGCAGCGAATAGCTCTGATTTGGGTGGCAATTCGACGCTTGATACACAGGTCTTTGTAGCCAGCCAAATCAAATTGTTGCTGCTCTAATAAAATCGCCGCTATCTGCTGGTAAGTAGTATCAGAGATGTCACTACCAATAAATCTGGCAGGATTTTTTTTCTGCTTTTCCCCCTTGGTAGAAATGGTGGGATCTGATTCCAGCTTAGGCAAAATGGTCAAACCCTCCCTGTTGGCAGTGATAAATTGAACCATCTGCTTGCCGAACTATAGTGTCTGATCCGGCAGTAACAGTGCCAATCATAACTACTTTATGGTCTGGTTGTAGCTGGTCAGCTAAATTATGTAGTGGTGAAGTAAAGACCAATTCGTAATCCTCTCCACCGGCAAGGGCTAAATCAATAAGGTCTTTATTATTAGCTAAAGCGTGCTGAAATGGTGTTGACAATGGAAGTGCTGGCAATTCAAGTTTAGCCCCAACTTTGGAAGCGCTAAGAATATGACCTAGATCGGCAAGAATGCCATCGGAAACATCCAACATTGCGGTTGCCAACTTATTTACTGCCAATTTTTTCCCCAACTCAATGCGTGGCGTTGGCGTATTAAATCGTTGGGCTAAATAGGGATCTGGTAGTTGTCCCTGCTGAAACAGCTGCAGCGCCAAAGCGCTGTCGCCTATGGTGCCAGAAACATAAATGGCGTCACCAACCTGCGCACCGGTGCGACATATGGCAGTACCACTATCAATGGTTCCTTGTATTGTTATCGACAGCATCAATTCAGTATTTGAGCTGCAGGTATCGCCACCAGCCAGCGTTATCTCAAATTGTTTACACTCGGCTAAAAAACCCGAGATAAAAGCCTTTATATCTTCACTATTAGTGGTCTTAGGTTTGCCGATCCCTAAGAATATCGACTGCGGCGTACCTCCCATAGCAGCAATATCACTTATGTTAACTGCTGCTGCTTTACGCCCAAGATCAAACATGTTAGTCCAGTTGCGATTAAAATGGACACCTTCAATGAGAAGATCGGTACTGGTAAGGAGGTCTTGCTGGGCTAATTGTTGCTGAATGGCACAATCATCACCGATGCCAAGTGCAAGGTGGGTGGCATCACCATTTTGCTGTTGTTGAATCCAGCCAATTAGGCCGAATTCCCCTCGGTTAGCGGATTTGTTTGTACTCATAATGTTGTCCCATAGCAATTCTTAATATTTAATTATTAATTTTTCGCCACCTCATGTCAAGTAAAGCTAGGGGAGTAATGACAAAAAAAGCGGACAGCTTTCGCTGACCGCTTTTTAAACTGTTACAAAACGATAATATTGCTTAAACTTTAGGACCTGCCTGCGTAAAATCAAAATCGTCGTTGTCAGTAATATACTTGTTAAAGTTATTAACAAACATTCCTGCTAACTTGTTGGCTGTTTGGTCAAAACTATCTTTGTCAGGCCATGCATTGCGTGGATTCAACAAGGCGGTATCGACCCCTTCAAGCTGTTTAGGAATATTGAGCTTGAAGAAACGAGTTTGCTCAAATTCACACTTGTTGATGCTGCCATCCAAAATAGCATTAACACAGGAGCGGGTCGCTTTGATGCTCATCCGCTTGCCAACTCCGTAGCCACCGCCAGCCCAGCCAGTATTTACCAAATAGGCATTGACGTTATGCTTGTCCATCTTCTCACCTAATAATTTAGCATAAGCAGTGGGATGTAAAGGTAAGAACGCTTCACCAAAACAAGCTGAGAAAGCTGCTTGTGGCTCAGTAATACCACGCTCGGTTCCAGCAACCTTAGCAGTATAGCCAGAGAGGAAGTAGTACATTGCTTGCTCTTTGCTTAGCTTGGATACTGGCGGAAGGACACCAAACGCATCGCAAGTTAAGAAGATAATATTGTCTGGATGGCCAGCCATAAGGGACGGCTCGTGGTTTTCAATGTGCTCAATCGGGTAAGAGACCCGAGTGTTTTCAGTTTTAGCATTGTCGGCATAATCAATATTACCAGCATCGTCATAAACGACATTCTCTAGCAACGCATCACGCTTGATAGCATTGAAAATTTCTGGTTCACTATCAGCAGAGAGGTCGATGGTTTTAGCGTAGCAGCCACCCTCGAAGTTGAAAATACCATCATCATCCCAGCCATGCTCATCATCACCAATTAGCTTACGGCGTGAATCGGTTGACAGGGTAGTTTTACCGGTACCAGACAACCCGAAGAAGAGACAAACATCGCCATCTTTACCAACATTGGCGCTGCAGTGCATCGACAGGATGTTTTCTAGCGGCAGCCAGTAATTCATCATGGTGAAGATCCCTTTTTTCATCTCTCCACCGTACCAAGAGCCACCGATAATGGCGACGTTCTTCTCGATATTAAAAATAACAAAAACTTCAGAGTTCAAGCCATGTTTTTCCCAATTGATATTGGTTGTTCCTGCAGCATTGTAAACGGTGAACCCTGGAGTAAAATCGTCTAACTCGGCAGCAGATGGGCGAATAAACATGTTTTTTATGAAATGTGATTGCCATGCAATTTCGGTAACAAAACGAACTTTACGAGTGGTTTGTGGATTAGCACCACTATAACCGTCGGCAACGTAAACGTCTTTACCAGAAAGGTAATCGATGACTTGAGCGTGGAGTTCATCAAAAATTTCTTCTGATACCGGCTGGTTAATGTTGCCCCAGGCAATATTATCTTCTGATGGACCTTGCTTAACAAAATACTTATCTTTTGGGGAACGACCAGTAAATTTACCGGTATCTACCATCATCGTACCATTGGCAGAAACTTTTCCTTCGTTATTTTTGGTTTCATGCTTATACAACTCATCGTAGCTGAGGTTGTGAAACACTTTACCGACACTTTTCAGCCCTAATCCTGCTGCGGTCACATCACTCATTGTATTTCCCCACTTTTATTCAGTTGGTGTAAGGGTGGTAGATACTCAACACTTGACATTTTTTATTATAAGTAAAAACAGGAGGACTATATCTTAAACGCCCCCTCCAAGCAACATCAATGCGACATGTTTAAGCAACATTATAGCAAATGTTTGGCAAATATTTTGTTATTAGGAAACTGTTTTTTTATACCGACAAACCACCTACCGACGCTTTGTTTTCTGAGCAACTTTTTTATAAGTATGCAACAAGAATGCATCAACTTAAGTCTTTTTGGTCAAGCACAGCCCTAACCATCTGAATTAGTTCGCTTTTATCTAGAGGCTTCATACAAAAGGCCTTTACCCCAATCGCCAACGCTTCTTCAGAACTTATTTTGGAGCTGTAACCGGTAAACAGAATAGTGCGTAAACCTGGTTTGATAGCTAGTAGCTGTTTGACCATGTCAATCCCAGTTAAATTTGGCATAGTTTGATCTGTAACAATTAAATCAAAATAGTCAGGGGTAGCGCTAACAAGCTTCAATGTTTCGCTACTGCTCGTCATAGTAGTTACTTGGTAGCCAAATTCTTTAAGCATATTACTGAAAACAGTAGCGACCCTTTCATTGTCATCAAGGAAAAGGATTTTTTCACTACCGGTTGGCAATTCTGACAAATGCTCTATACTTTGACTGCGTTTACTTCGTCGCCTCTCTATCGTTGGAAAATAAATTTCGAAACTTGTCCCAACGTTGACAGTGCTGTCGATATTAATAAAGCCAGCATGTCGATTAACAATTTCCTTAACCGTTGATAATCCCACCCCAGTTCCGTTGTTCTTTTCTTTCGTGGAAAAAAAGAGATCAAAAGCCCGAGACTGCACCTCAACAGACATCCCGCCCCCGGTATCTTTTACCGCTAGCTTTGCATAACTACCTGTTGCTAGCTCTTTATTTGGGAGGTCCTCTTGCTTTAGCTCAACCATGCTTAGCGTAATGCTGAGTTCTCCATCCTCATCCATAGCATATATGGCATTGTTGCAGAGGTTGATAAGTACCTCCTGCACCTGTGAAGCATTGCCATTAATGGTGACATTATTGCACCCCTTACTAATATCTTGGGTAAGATTAATTGTGCTAGGAATGGTAGATTTTAATAAAGAGATAGTTTCATTAATTACTAAAGGGAGGCTTATAGGAATATTGCTGTCAGATTCATTATGGCTGAAATTAAGAATTTGCTGGACGAGATTGCGCGAGTGTAATACAGCAGTTTTTGCATTATCAAGCAGAGAAGTGACTTCACTCTGTTGCTCTAGCTTTAATTGAGCAAGTTCTACATTGCCCAAAATTATGGACAAGTTGTTGTTAAAGTTATGTGAAATGCCACCCGCCATAACTCCTATAGCTTCTATTTTATACTTTTGATGAAGCTGATATTCTAGTGCCAAGCGCTGTGATTCAGCATTTTTAATCCCCGTTATGTCATTTGAGCTTACAACTGCACCAACAATTTCATCGCTAGAGTTGTAATATGGCAGATACTTTACATCCAGAAACAACCTCCCCTTTGCAGGAAGCTCAAACCACTCCTGATAACGAATTTCTTCACCGGCAAAACATTTATCGAGCTTATCTTTTACAATTTTTTCAAAAATATCGTCACCAAGTAGCTCTTTTGCATGGTGACCAACAATTTCTGCTTCTTTTTTTTCAAAAACATCAAGATAAGTTTGGTTAATGGCAGTATAGATATAGTTTACATCAATAAATGACATCAATTCGCTGGTAGTTGCCAAAATATGATTATAGCGTTGCAACATCTCTTTTGCTAAATGTTGTTCTGAAATATCTTGTACTGTCCCAAGAAGACGTTCAGGCTCGCCTCTATCATTGCATACAATTTCACCTTTTTCGTGGACATACTTAAGCGATCCATCTCTTAACAAGATACGGTGGGTAATTTCACAAG
This sequence comes from Desulfuromonadaceae bacterium, assembly GCA_016744555.1. Lineage (GTDB taxonomy): Bacteria > Desulfobacterota > Desulfuromonadia > Desulfuromonadales > Geopsychrobacteraceae > Desulfuromusa. Next base: position 9,742 of record JADGED010000034.1, on the reverse strand, counting down.
GGGTGTGATTTTTTAGGGCTGAACTAAAAGCGGCAGCAACAGATTCTCTATCGTCGGGATGTACCTGTTCAACAAAAGCAGCGTAGGTCGCACCAAATTGTTGTGGGGTTAAATCAAAAAGCCGAAATACTTCAGCAGACCAAGTGGTTTTTCTAGTTTTAATATCAATTTCCCAGCTGCCAATTTTTGCTATACGTTGTGCATTTTTAAGGCTTGACTCACTCTCCCTAAGGGAAGTTTCGATAAGCTGGCGGCGATCTATTTCAGCGCGAAATTGATCTTTGGTAGCCATGGTCTCAGCTAGATTTTTTGACATTTTATTTAACGATTGTGCCACATCACATAATTCATCTTGCGATGAAACGCTAAGATTAATATCAAAGTTACCAGCACCAATTTCTTGGGCGGCAGCAGAAAATTGCACTAAAGGCTTGGTAATTAACCTCCCACTGTAAAAAGCGACAAAGGCTAGGAGCGCAATAATAATGGCATTGATTCCATAAAAAAAGTTTTGACTTCGTTCGTATACTTGAAGTGCCTTCGATTGGCTAATTAGAGTGATAACATTCCAACCCTCGCCTTGATTCCCGTAATGGTGATCAATAGACCCAGGCTTTCCACCAAAGGCTAAATTTTTACCTATTGCAATAGAGGTAAAAGCAGCAAAAGTTGGAATGTTATTCTCTTTAAATACTAAAAAACCATCGTTTTCAGCGGTCATGGCTTTTTCAATTAATGGGTTAACTTTAGAAGATAATGGTTTCGTTCCATGGGCTAAAATTACAGTTCCAGTATCACGAACTAGCGAATGTTGCAGATGGTCGCGATTTGAACTAGTCATTATTTTTTCTAGAGTTCCATGGACCATAATATTACTTTTTAGGACACCAATCACATGGCCATCTTTTTTAATTGGGACAACTATGCCAAGGACATATCCTTGCACACTATTGTCAAAGCCCCGATCATCTATAAAAACCTGCCCCTTATCTTCGTTATAAGCTGCAGCCCACCAATACTTATGGCCATGAGCTAAAGTTGTTAATTTTCCCGTTGATGCGACCAAAGCCCCATATCTATTAGTTAGAAATATTTCACCGTACTCGCCTGGATTCAAATCGAACTGTTGTGAAAAATAGTTTGCTACAGGATTAATTAGGTAGGGTTGAATAAATGGTGAATTTTTATCTGCAGTAGCCATCCATTGCCGATTTAATTTTTCAATATGCTTAGCTCGAGATTCCGGCAACGCATTAGAAAACTCGAAGTTACTGTCAGAAAGGAGTTGTTCAATAATGGGGGCACTAGCAAGTGTTTTTACCTTTTCTACCTTTTCCTGCAAGATAAAATTTACCTGGCTGGCAATTTTTTTAGAATCATTCAGGAGGTATTCTTGGGCTTTTTGTTGAGCGAGTTGGTACGAATATTTATAATTGAATGCAATGCCAAGAAAAAGAATTGAGCACCCAACAATGATTTGTAACAGCGCAATTTTATATTTTAATTTAAACAACATAGTTGCTCCGCCCAAACTGACTATTTTATATTAACCAACAGCATTAATTACTCTCCAGCAAAACACTGATCTCTTGAACAAATGGATCGATCAAAAAGCATCTACGGACAGCACCAATAGCGTGTTCATCAAAAATAGTCCCTTGCTTCAATAAAAGAACTCCAGTCCCGCTAAAAAGGTCGTGCTGCAGTTGCATGCCAACCTCTAACCCCTTTGGTGAAACTTTAGATACTGTAACCTTAGAAGAGATTTCAAGATAACTATGAACCTCTTTTGCACCTACTAACAACGCTTGCCTTAATGCTGGATCTAATGACTTTCCCCATTCTTGCTCCAATTCTTCAAGTGCCGATTTCAGCGCCTCAGCCTTAGGAAACTCTATCAACTTCCGTTCAAACATATCGGCAACAGCAATAATTCTTGCGCCAATAGGGATCGCATCACCTTTAAGTTGATCAGGAAAACCTCTACCATCAAAACGCTCGTGGTGGTGGCGCACTAAGACACCAATATCTTGTAAAGCTGGAACCATATTAATCGCTGCTTGGCCACGAACTGCGTGATTACGATATTCCTGCATCTCATCCGTAGTTAAACTGCTGATTGGCGTTTCAAACAATTCGTCCGAGAATGCAATTTTTCCAATGTCATGCAGTAAGGCTGCAGAATAAAGTTTAGTATTATCTTCATCGGTAAATTGCATAAATTTAGCTATTGCTATTACTAATTTTGCAACGTTACGACTATGACCAGGAGCTTTATGGTCGCGCATTTCAATTAGGCCAGCGAGAGATTCAATCGTTTCTTGAAAACTTTCACGCAATTGCTTGTTGGTACTGGCAAGTTCAACTCCCTTAGTCCTAATTTGTGCCGTTTGGTCAAGGACTCGTTGCTTTAACCTGCCATTCCACTGCTCTAATTCATCTTTTTGTTGCAGCACTAAGTTATTTAAACGTTTGTTTTCTTCAACTAGCCAATAGTTTTTGGCTGCTTCATTAATCGAATTGAGTAATGTTTCATCGTCCCAAGGCTTAGTCAGGTAACGAAAAACCGCCCCTTCATTGATGGCTGCAATTGAAGCCTCGATATCGGCATATCCAGTTAACAAAATACGAATAGCATCGGGGGTGACCTTACTGGCTTGTTGCAAAAATTCAACGCCTGTCATTTCAGGCATTCTCTGATCGGAAATAATGACTCCCACATCCGACTCTTCGGCAAGAATATCTAAAGCATCCGCAGCAGAGTTGGCGATGTAGATGTCATAATTATCCTCAGTCATCAACAATCGACGAAGCGCCTTGGTTATATTAACTTCATCGTCAACTAAAAGGATTTTAAGTTCTCTGGTTAGATCTTCAGCGTCAGCCATAAGTACCCCTTCTTCAGTCTTCGTGCTTTGGGACTAGTATCAATACAACACCATCAGACAAGTCTTCATCTAATTTTTTAACTTCCCCATAAAATTTTTGTTTTTGTATTTCTAAAACTTCTTTGGGATTGGGTTCCGTTTTAAGCTTATCTATCATACCATTGACTGCAGCAGGAAAAACCTCATTGCGATCATTTCCCAACGGACCTATTCCATCATAAGGGAACAGTTCACGCGCAAATTCGTTACAGCTTACGATCATACCATCCTGATCTATACCAAAGACAACAACTGGAAGCGTATCCAAAATACCTTGCGATATTTGCAAAACTTGATTGCGTATATCTAACGCCTCGGTACGCTTTTTTACTAGTTCTTCCAGGTTTTCATTAATTTCTTGTAGTTCGGTATTCTTTTTTTGCAATTCTGCGTTTAAGTTTCTTATCTCACGCCGCATATCTTGATGTTCAAGAGCTGAAGCAATTGTTGATAATAGCTCTTCGTCATTCCATGGCTTCGGGATAAATTTATAAATTTGCCCCTGATTAATAGCCTCAACCACCGCAGCAGTGTCAGCATAACCAGACAAAACAATCCGCATGGTTTCTGGCCACTTTTCATTGACTTGAGCTAAAAAATCAACTCCGGTCATCTCTGGCATCCTATAATCAGAAATAACCATGCGAATATTTTCTTCTTCTTCGAGTACTTCTAATCCTTCTGCGCCCGATTCGGCTAAGAAAATTTCATAGCTATCTTCTTCGATGAATAAACGTCGCAGCGCTTTAAGGACGTTTTTTTCATCATCTACACATAGAATTTTAATCATATCTGTCATTTATTTTCTCCCTCTAGGTCAATGGGAAGCTTAATTGTGAATGTCGTTCCTTGTCCTACTTGGCTATCTACAGTTATGTTGCCTTTATGCTTTTTTATAATTTCGTAAGAGATACTCATTCCCAGCCCAGTCCCATCTCCAACTGGCTTGGTAGTGAAAAATGGATCAAATATTTTTTCTTGGATATCTGCAGGGATCCCCGCACCATTGTCACTTATTGAAATTACTACAAAACTCTCCTCTGCCCAGGTTTTCAGTTTTATTATACCGCTACCCTTAATAGCTTGAGCAGCATTTACCAATATATTTAAAAATACTTGGTTAAGCTGCTGTGGATAACATGACAACAATGGGATCTCCCCAAAATCTTTTTCTATAGTGGCTTTGTACTTAATTTCATTCATGGCAATAGAAATAGTACTATCTAGACAATCGTTAAGATCTGCTTTAAAAAACTCTTTTTGATCTACCCGAGAAAAACTTTTCAAGTTTTGGACAATTTCTCTAACTCTTAAAGCCCCTTCACTCGATTCCTCAACTAGGTCTGCTATGTCTTCAAGGATAAAATTAATCTTATCCTTTTTTTTCAGTTCTTTTTGCTGTGCGACAAGATCGGTAGATGTATTTTGCTCTAGCCACTCTTCTAACTGATTTAAATAACTACTCAACTTTTTCTGGTACCGCTGCAAAGTCCCTAAATTACTAGAAATAAACCCCATTGGGTTATTTATTTCGTGCGCTACCCCCGCAGCTAACTGCCCTACTGATGCCATTTTTTCTTGTTGTAACATTTGCGATTGAGTGGACTTCAATTGTTCATAAGCAGACTCTAGTTCACCCGCAACTTGTTGAGTTTCAGCCAAAGAGCGACCAAGGCGATGGTAGAGATTGCTAATTGTGCCGGCAAGGGGGCCAAACTCAGGGTGATCAGTAAGGGGATTTAGTTTGGCAGTTTCAGCCTCTAGTGCACTTTCAATCCCGTGCTTAAGGTTATCTGGTATTGCTAAGTCCGTTACTGCTGTTTCGAGTACATCTAAAACTCGCATGCTGCGATGGACAAAAAAGAGGCCAACTAATGCAGCAACAGCACTGCCAATAAGAATAAATATGACAAAAACTCTTTGACTAGCAACTAACGGAGCAAGTGCCTCTTCCGCAGGAACCTGCGAAGCAACAATCCAATTGGTGCCAGGAACTTGCCGATAAGATACCAACATCTTAATGTTTTTTGAATTTATTGTCTCTGCGACGCCTTCAAACCCAGCTATTGCTGCATCAAACATTTGATTTCTCCCAACAGCAACATCACGGGTTAACATCCGTTTTGGGTCAGGATGAAGAATCAACAATCTGGTTGTATCAAAAACATAGTTATAACCAGTTTTCCCAATTTTATTGTTCAAAATGTTCTTAAAAACCTCATCCTCTGCCAGGACAGAAGAGCACCCCATAATCCCGAGCGGTGTTCCATCTTTCGAGCTTAGATAAGTTGTAAATGTTACCACTGGTTTCCAACTACTATATGACCTGTACGGTTGACCAATTACCCCTTTTTTCTCCTGCAAAGTTTGCTGGAAATAAGGGAGAAAAGAATAGTCTTTACCATGCTTCTCTTTATGTGGCGGATAATCTACTTTAAGAACTCCATTTGCATCGAAAAAGAAGAAACCATCACTAAAAAATGAAAAATCATCGTAATGTCTGGCAAAGTAGTCCTCAACCCATAAAGCACCATCAAGCTCTAGAGATGCTAATGGCAGTAATCTACCTATATGCTTGGCAATATCCTTTTGCCGTTGCAAATAGTTGCCTAGTGCCTTGGCGTTGCTTTTTGCTACAGAATCCACCGATTCTAACATTGAGTGCCGGTATGCAACTTTGTAGTGGTGAAAAAAGAATATGCCACTTCCCACCATAGATAACACAACGGCAGCAACCAAAATCACCATAGCTTTGGTACGAAGTTTCATTCACTTTGCTCCGTATGCTTAATAGGTAGTGTTATAGAAAAAGCAGTTCCCAGCCCTAAGGTTGAATCAATTTCTATCTCGCCACCATGTTTTTTAATTATTTCATAACTGATACTCATGCCAAGGCCAGTACCTTCACCAACAGCCTTCGTGGTAAAGAAAGGCTCAAAGATTTTTTCTTTATCGCTATCGGCAATGCCGCTACCGTTGTCTTTAATAGTTACAAAAACATTTTCGTCGCTGCTCCAGCTTGAAACTTGAATTACTCCATCATCACTAATTGCTTGTGAAGCGTTTATTAAAATATTGGTAAAGACTTGACTTAATTCCTGTGGGTTACAATAAGTATTTGGTAACTCCAGCAGCTCTTTTTCGAGCTTTGCCTTATATTTAATTTCATTCCAAACAATAGATATTGTGCTTTCTAGGCATTCATTTATGTTTGCTAGCTGAACACCAGCTTGATCCACTCTGGAAAAAGTTTTAAGGTTTTGGACGATTTTTCCGACTCGCTCAGCTCCATCTAATGATTCGGTGAGCAAATCACCACAATCTTCCAGCAAAAAATCAATTTTCCGCTTTTGCCGTTCTGGCTTTATTGCTTGCCATAATTCTGGGCTACTAGACTTCACCTTTTCTTCCAGTAGCCCGACATAACCACTTAGCTTTTCAATATATTTACTTAAACTGCGCAGATTACTAGAAATAAAACCGATCGGATTGTTAATTTCATGCGCTACGCCTGCCGCCAACTGCCCAACTGAAGCCATTTTTTCGCGTTGCAACATTTGCGACTGGGTCGACTTAAGCTCCGCATTTAATAGTTCTAAAGTTGATGCCATCTGCACCGATTCAGCGACCGACTTTTCTAATTGCAACTCTATTGCTTTTTGTTCACTGATATCATCTTTGACAGCTAAGTAATGGGTAATTTCTCCATTTTGGTCCAATATCGGTGAAATTACTGCCCGTTCCCAGACAAAATCACCATTTTTTCTTTTGTTATGAAAATCTCCTCGCCATTGCTTCCCAGCGATAAGGGTACTCCACATCTCAGCATAATCGGTTAGCCCATCTTGCCCCTTTAAAATGCGGGGATTTTGACCTAACGCTTCATCTCTACTGTAACCGGTTATCTCAATAAATTTTTTATTTACGTAAATTATTGTCCCGGTGGGATCAGTAATTACGATAGTAGCAGAGTTTTGCTCGACTGCTTTTAATAGTAAGATAGGATCGACCCGTGGATCTAATTCCGCAAATACCTTCTGCAACTCGTTATTCATGGGATCACCTTAAGATAGAATTTCATTACGATTTTCAATAAAAATCTGGTGAAAACTGCCTATAGCTTCTTTGAGAAGATCAGTGTCTAGGTTAAGTTTTTTTCTCCCGGTAATATTTTCTACATCTAGCTCTGTTGGTGCCCCATAAATGCCGAAGTGGCCCGGCAAATATCCAGATATATTGACGAGACAAGTTAAATTAATCAGACCATCATCTGTCTCTGGTGGTAAAGTTACAGCTGCGTGATGAAGGGCAACATGACAAAGTGTTTCAGGCAGCTTCCAAGACTCAAGAACTGCAGCACCGATCTCAGCATGTGTTGCTCCAAGCTTAGCAACCTCAATTCTTTCGCTTGCAGTATTATTTGGTTGTACAGCACTAAGGATAAAATCTTTGGATATACTATGTTGATTATTGAGTACAGTTAGACCTATATGCCGAAAAAGTCCCGCCATAAATGCTTCGTCTGGGTTTGCAATAGCCAACTTTTGCGCTAAATATCTCGACCCAATAGCGCATACCATTGCGTCTTCCCAAAGCAGCTTCTCAACCGGACCAAACGATTTGTTAATACCCCGCAGACTTGCAGCAAGAACCAAACCATTTAAAGTTTGTTGTCCAATAATTACTACTGCTGTAGATAAACTCGTTATTTTTCTCGACATGCTGTAAAAAGACGAGTTTGCAATTTTCAACACTCGCGCAGCAATAATCGGATCTTTTGCCACCACATTGGTCAGCTCCTCTGCTGAGGTATGGGGCGCATTGATCAAAGTTACCATTTTAGCTGCCATATCTGGCATGGTTGGCAAATTGTTAAGCTCAAAGTTTATGTTTTGGAATTTCCCAGTCATGTATATTCCAATCTCCTCTTTAGGATTTCTTCATTTTTACTAAACAGTAAAAAGTTTATTTTTTTTATGCGTCATAATCTACTTTTGATTTTTACCAAGATTTCTTGTGCATCAGTAAAACGGTATTGGCGTATCAACCTGATTAAACTATCAACATCTTCTACTAAAGCTTCCGGCCATTGCTTGGCTTTTAAAATTGCTGCAATTTCTTGGCAAGGCTTAGGCTTTAAACTCTCTAGTGGCACCACTAACTGCTCTAGTAGCTGCTTAAGTTCGAGCATTGTTCCAGCAGGAAGACTTAACCGTTCTACCGCAACGTTATCTGCTGCACCATCACCTTTAATTCCTTCTTGCGCAGTACATGTGTCGAAATTAAATTCAAAAAAGAAATGGCTACCTTGATTGATTGCACTTTCAGCAACAAGGGTGCTTCCGGCTTGCTGCAGTAACTTTTGAGCGATAGTAAGGCCTAACCCGGTACCATCGTATCTTCTTGTTTTTGCCCTATCCACTTGCTGGAAAGGGTGAAAAATAAGCTTAAGTTGCTCCTCGGTAATCCCAATTCCTGTATCAGTAACTGCAAATTCAAGGGTAATTTCCTTGGAGGTTCTGAGTTTTTCTTTTATTGAAATGACAACATCATTTCCGCCACCAAACTTAATGGCATTTCCTAGCAGTTGCCGCAAAACTTGTTCAAACAATTCTGGTAGTCCAATTAATGACGCTGGCAACTTTGCAGGGATTTCAACTCTAACGGTAATCCCTTTATCACTAGCAGTTTCAGCCAGAGCATTTTTCACATTTACCAGCAATTGTTTTGGATCAAATATCTCCGTGAGAATTTCTTGATCAGCAGTAGCATCCAACCTAGAAACTAATAAAATTTCATCGATTAAGTTAAGGAGCTTGTTAGAGGCATGGTTTATGTTAGCGACAAAGCCCTGTTGCTTAAGGCTTAAAGCTTCATTACCCAACATGTGACCTAGCCCAACAATAGTGTTCATTGGAGTATGTAGCTCATGGCTTATATTAGATAAAAAATCCGTTTTTAGTTTTGAGCTCTCTTCAGCGATCAAGCGAGCATTGTTGCTTGCTGCTTCCATTTTAATTGATTGCTTAAGCTCAACCTGTAAACTCCGAGTCATCAACTTCAGGCCATAAAACAGTAGCAGCTCAATTAACAAAAAGAGTAAAACTCCATAAAAAATTATGGCTTTAATGTTGTGAGCTAGTGTCGCTATTTGTTTACTCACGTCTTCCCACAGAATTACCAATCCAGCATCTGGCAGAGAAGTGTCAATTTTTCCGCTATAATCCCTTAACGGCATAACGGTGACGCTGTAATCTTTACTTTTTATCCTAATTAGATGATGCCCTAACTCTCCCAATACCTCGGGAAAATTTTTATTTAGAAATGTTTTGGCCCCGGTGGAGCTTGTAGCTTCAACCATATAGCCTTGCTCAAACGGCGTCTTTTGGCTGATTTTTTCTAAAAAATCTGGCCAGATATTTCTCTTATCACCCCAAGCTTTCTTAAGACTCTTATTACGCGTATTTCCAAAAAATGGCATAGAGTTATTGTTATTATTACCAAACATATTATTC
>JADGED010000034.1:0-290 GCA_016744555.1 Desulfuromonadaceae bacterium | reverse complement strand
CGAAAGCATGTTTGCAAAAGAGGTACCAGCTTCAAGGGCGCCAACATGGATATTCTTTTTACTGTTAAGGTCATATGCATAAATTGGAGTTACTCCACGGATCCCAGAAACGATCCTTCCAGTCTCAAACCCCATCGTTTGCTTCTGATTCGCATTAGAAGAAACGATTGTATAACGTACTGTATCCATCCTATCACCAAACTTTTCTGGTCGATGAACACGAAGAAAACTGAGAGACCCAGGTCCAAAATGAAAATGGAGCTGCCGGAAACCGTATTGTTGCGCTAGCG
>JADGED010000349.1 GCA_016744555.1 Desulfuromonadaceae bacterium | reverse complement strand
GCCCGCTATGGCAAAGGCTGTAGCGCGCTCAAGAGCCCGAAAACCACGGCGAGTTAATACGTGGCCACAACGTGGACAAAAAGCACGTTGTTTTGCGCGCAAAGGTGAAAACTCAACGATGAGATCGCAATCAGGACAGGTAATTTGGTTCATGCATTATAACTCTAATGGTAACAAGGCGTTTAAGAGGGGCTGAAGCCATCGCTTCAGCCCCTCTTAATTTGCATTTGAGATTTAACCTGACACCGTAAACGGTTGACTCAAACCTGTAACTGCAATTTGCAGAAAATTTCCACTTAACCTTATTTTAACAAATACTTCCCGACCCAGTTTTTCGAAAACTGATAAGCAGTACGACCACAACGTTTGGTTTTGTCGTGTGACCACTTAATCGCTGCTAGTTCCAGATCCTGTGTCCACGGAATTTCGGCACCCAGCTGTTTGCTCCAACGCTCGGTCGACAAGCGAACGGCTTCGAGATAACGATCTTGGGAGAAAACGTGGAATGGTACCCACAGGCCGAAACGGTCAGAGAGAGAGCTTTTTTCTTCTTGAATTTCACTTTGCTGCAACTCACCTTTGACGTACTTGCCGCCAAGATGATCACCGTCGTACTCAGGTAATAGGTAGCGACGGTTAGAGGTAACGTAGATCAAGACATTTTCGGGAGCGGAATATACTGAGCCGTCGAGGGCACTTTTGAGCATTTTATAGGTTAGCTCGCCGGTTTCAAAGGTGAGATCATCGCAGAGCATAATAAAGCGATAAGGTTGATCTTCAATGGCAGAAAAGATTTCTGAGATATAGATCAAATCTTCCTTTTCGACCTGAATAACCCGCAACCCTTGTTCACCATATTTGTTCAATAACGCCTTAACAATAGATGATTTTCCGGTGCCACGTGATCCCCAGAGTAAGGCGTTATTAGCAGGTAAGCCTTGCAAAAATTGCTTAGTATTATTGACCATGATCGCTTTTTGATCATCGACACCCAACAGTTCCTCCAGCTGAGTAGTATCGGTTACCTTTACCGGCTCAAGATAACCAGAAAAAGAGTGGCGGCGCCAGTTAGCCGCATGACAGGTTGCCCAATCGACCGGCTTGGTAACTTTAGGCAATAACATTTCAACTGAGCCAAGGACCCGCGACAACTGACTAGCAAGTTCTGGATTAATTTCCATCTTCATTTTTCTCTCTTTCGCATAACTATAATAAAGTTCAGGGCTATATATTTTGAATCGCGGACATTAGCACAGGCAGTATGCTCATGACAATTAACTGCGAAAAATTAGCGATGTAGCGGCAAATAAACCCATCGAAGTGCGACGATAAGCATATCTATGCTCCACATTAATATTTCAGTTTTTCCACCTCTGACCGGATTAGGGTAAGAAAT
>JADGED010000348.1 GCA_016744555.1 Desulfuromonadaceae bacterium | reverse complement strand
GCAGTCCGTGAAGTTTTAGAAACCCTCGGTCCTGTTTTGGTAAAAAACCCAGATTTCGCTCACTACAAACTGATTGAGCGTATTTGTGAACCAGAGCGGCAGATCATTTTCCGGGTTCCTTGGGTTGATACTCACGGTAAAGTACAGATCAATCGTGGTTTCCGGGTTGAATTTAACAGCGCCCTTGGACCATACAAAGGTGGCTTGCGCTTCCACCCATCCGTTTACCTCGGCATCGTTAAGTTCCTCGGCTTTGAGCAAATCTTCAAGAATGCCTTGACCGGCCTACCAATTGGTGGCGGCAAAGGTGGTTCTGACTTCGATCCTAAAGGCAAGACCGACGGCGATATCATGCGCTTCTGCCAAAGCTTCATGACCGAGCTTTACCGTCACATTGGTGAGCACACTGACGTACCAGCTGGCGACATTGGTGTTGGCGGTCGTGAAATCGGCTTCATGTTCGGCATGTACAAGCGCATCACTAACCGTTGGGAAGCTGGTGTTCTTACCGGTAAAGGCCTTAACTGGGGCGGTTCTCTAGTTCGTACCGAAGCTACTGGCTACGGCGCAACTTTCTTCGTCGATGAAATGCTTAAAGTACGTAACGACTCTTTCGAAGGAAAAACCTGCGTCGTTTCCGGTTCCGGTAACGTTGCTATCTACACCATCGAAAAGATTCATCAACTAGGCGGTAAAGTCGTCGCTTGCTCTGACTCTGGTGGCTACATCTATGATGCTGACGGTATTGATCTTGCTCTTGTACAGCAGATCAAAGAAGTTGAAAGACGTCGTATCAGCGCCTACACTGAAGAGCGTAAAAACGCTAAGTACATTGACGGTGGCAACATCTGGGAAGTTCCTTGCCAAGTTGCTATGCCTTCAGCTACCCAAAATGAAATCAACGGCAAAGATGCTGCCCTGCTAGTAAAGAATGGCTGTATTGCAGTTGGCGAAGGTGCAAACATGCCAACTACTCCAGAAGGCGTTAAAGTATTTCAGGAAGCTGGCATTGCTTACGGTCCTGGTAAAGCTGCCAATGCTGGCGGTGTTGCTACCTCGGCGCTGGAAATGCAACAAAATGCTTGTCGCGACTCTTGGGATTTTGAATACGCAGAAGATCGCCTACGTAAGATCATGGAAAACATCCACAGCGATTGCTACAATACCGCTGAAGAGTACGGTTCACCTGGCAACTACGTTGTTGGTGCCAACATCGCTGGATTCATCAAAGTTTCCCGCGCGATGCTCGCTATGGGTGTGGTCTGATCCACAACTAGCTCTAAGCGACAAAAAGCCTCAGACCTTTTTTGGTCTGGGGCTTTTTTCAGGTTTCAGGTTTCAGGTTTCAGGTTTCAGGTTTCAGGTTTCAGGTTTCAGGTTTCAGGTTTCAGGTTTCAGG
>JADGED010000347.1 GCA_016744555.1 Desulfuromonadaceae bacterium | reverse complement strand
AAAAAAAACAGTCCCTCACCTTTATCCAGAATCAGATTGCTTTCAGTTGATGCCAGAAGTATTTGCGACCGGATTTATGGTTGGATTCATGGAATGGGCTTGCATGGAAGCACTGAAACCATTCCTTGACGTGGATGAGCGCACCGTAGGGACGATGATTCATGTGACTCATGAGGCGGCAACACCAATCGGCATGGAGGTTTCAGCAACAGTTCGCTGCCTGGAGTTCAATGGTAAAAAGACGCTTTGGGAGATCGTCGCCCAGGATGAAGTTGATGTGATTGGGCGGGGAACCCACGAACGATTCTTAATCAATACCGAAAAATTCATTCAACGACTAAATATCAAAGCAGCTAAGACTAAACCATAGCAAAAGGGAGGACAAATGCTTTCAGATATCGATCTTTCAACCATCAAAGTTTTTGATGGACACATGCATATTATCGATAAAAGATTTCCACTGGTGGAGAACAATAGTTTTTTACCAGATGAATTTACCACCGATAGCTATCTGGCTAGTATTAAAGCATTCAATCTTATTGGCGGGGCGATTGTCTCGGGGTCTTTCCAGTGTTTTGATCAGACCTATTTGCTTGATGCTCTTGAAAAATTGGGGCCAACATTTGTTGGTGTTACTCAGCTCCCCGTAACGGTAACAGATCAAGAGATTATTAAATTGAATAATGCCGGTGTCAGGGCAGTGCGCTTTAACGTCAAACGTGGCGGCTCCGAAGAGCTTATGTACCTCGAAGAGTTAGCCATGCGGGTTTATGATGTGGCAAAATGGCACGTTGAACTCTATATTGATTCGTCTGCTTTAGATCAGATAAGACATCGGCTGGTATCTTTGCCGGCGGTGAGCATTGACCATCTCGGTCTATCAAGCCAAGGCTTCAGCTCTCTGCTTTGGCTGATTGAACGGGGCGTAAAAGTTAAAGCAACCGGATTCGGACGCGTTAATTTTGATGTAAAACAAGCCCTACAAGATATCGACAGAGCCAACCCCGAAGCCTTGATCTTTGGAACTGATAGACCATCGACGCGAGCACCAAGACCATACTCTGATGAGGATATTTATATCGTTCTAGGCGCACTCAGAGGTAATGCAAAGAAAGCTTTGTATGAAAATGCCCTTGCGTTTTATCAACCACCAAAAAATAGTGACTAATGTTAAGGCATCTACCATCACATTGTCCAAGATAATACCCCGGTTGATTGAACAGGAGCTTTTCTGTCGTTTCAAGCAAAGAAGAAGTCTAAAAGATTAGACAAACTAAGTGCTTGGCGGTGATATGATCAAACAGCGACCTACCCCGTTGGTTCTTTTCTATTATTTTTGATCGGATCAAAAGGATTCTAACGGTAGGCTGCTGGCGGGAGAACAATCTCCCTTATATCGATTGCGTGTCGGAATAATAGCATTCTGCTTCAGATTGAAGC
>JADGED010000346.1 GCA_016744555.1 Desulfuromonadaceae bacterium | reverse complement strand
CCGCTAGATCTGACCGAATTATCTCAGACAGTGCGCCGTGTGTTGGATGAGGAGAAGGAGTAGTTTCCGATACGGCCTACGGGGTTGACATTTCACAAATCGAACTTTTACTTTTGACAGCAACTTCTGGCTGGGACAGGAAGATTCCCATAACTAGTAAGCTTTGATGCAGCCATCCCTCGTTATGGGTGGCTGTTTTGCTATCAGAATGACTGGCTGCTTTAAGGTAAGAATCGGTGGCCGATTTAGGCAAGGATATGCACTTTATCTTTCGTTACGTAAAATAGGTGTTATTTTGCCAAATAACTATAAATAGCTAAGCCTAAAAAATTAATCGGTCAAAATCTGTTTGGCTGCGGAAACAAGTTGGTTAGAAAACTCCTGTAATGGTTGTGCGGTAAGGTTCCAGCAATGCCAATAAAGATCAACTCTAATACTAATTTCAGGTGCCAACTCTTGCAACTGTCCAGATTCTATTAATTTTTGCCCCTGCCAATCTGGAACCATTCCGTAGCCATAACCTGCAGTAATGAACTGTAAAAATTGATCTGGAGCCGGAATGTTGTGTGCTGGGAAGTCTTTTGGAAGGATGCCGGGAACTTGCTGTAAAAAATGGTGATGAAGGCGGTCTTTGCGGTTAAAAATAACTGCTGGGGCCAGTTCAATCTCTGCTTGAGTAAGACCATTTGGAAAATAGCGTTGAGTAAAATCTGCAGTTGCCACCAGTCGATAGTTCATGGATCCAAGTTTATCAATTCGACACCCTTGAATTGCATTTGCCTCGGTGCTGATACAGCCGACAACGTCACCCTCGCGCAGATAATGGTGGGTTTGTTCTTGATCGTCGACACGCAGATCAAGAAGTAGATCCATACGCTGTAGCAGCGGATCTATTGCGGCAATAAACCAGTGAGCTAAGCTGTCGGCATTAATGCCAATGGCAAAGCTTGTTTTTTGTGTTTTGGTTGCAGATGGAAGGTCAGCTGATAACCCTTCTTCCAGAAGTTTTACCTGTTGGTAGTGTTTGAGCAATGCTTTTCCGGCAACAGTTGGTTGGGGGGGAGTTGTCCGTGAAATTAAGATTTGACCTGATGTCTCCTCAAGTTGTCTAACCCGTTGTGAGACCGCCGATTGGGTCAAGTAAAGCGCCTGCGCTGCACGCTCAAAGCCCCCCTCTTGAATGACCTTTGCCAATGCTTCAATTTGTTTGTAGTCTAGCATGCAATTATATTAGCACAGCTAATGATATGCAAAAATAATTAATTTTACTTTTTACCGTTTGGAGGGCAAAGTTCTCCACACAAGACGTATCCATTCGCTACGTTTAGCGGTTGGGTGGTAAAACTTTAATAATGTTCAAAGGGTTTACTTATGTTGCCATATTTACAAGGGGTCGGAATCGGTGGTGGATTGATTATCGCTATCGGTGCGCAGAATGCATTTGTTTTATCGCAAGG
>JADGED010000345.1 GCA_016744555.1 Desulfuromonadaceae bacterium | reverse complement strand
GTCTAGATCTTTTCCATTTTGATTTATATCGTCTTTCAGATGTTGATGAATTGATCGAATTAGGTTTTGATGATTATGCCTATGGTGCCGGGGTGGCATTGGTAGAATGGCCAGAAAAGCTTGAGGACCCACAAACTCCTGGACTGTGGATCAATTTAGAGCGTATTGATGATGATTCACGACAGATAACCTTTTCTTCTCCTACCCAAGAGTTTGCCGAAATTATTGCAAAATTACAGACTAATAAATAAAATATCCGCATAAATATTTTTTTATACACCCACTAAATTGATAATTATTTAATAAAACAAGCTACTTGTATGGATTTGGTTGTTCCTTGCCCAGTTCCATCCCCGCTTTAGTGTATCTCTTCTATATACTCCACATATATCTTTCTCTTGCCATTGTTACGCCAATTTATTTTTTATATCCCTGTAAAAACAGTAGTTTGTGCTTTGTTTTAAGCAGTAAGTTAAACTTGGCACGATCACTGCTATATTCTAAAGGCAAGAGACAAAAATAAAAACTAAATATAAATCGCTGCGGAGGCCATCATGAAAAACACATTACGAAATACTTTAATCGCCCTGATCACTTTTTCCACTTCAGCTTATGCCGCTACTGGCGGAGCAGAAGAAGGCAGCTTGTTACTTTCTTTGTTCATTGGCTTCTTTGCGCTAATCGTTGTGTTTCAATTGGTTCCAGCCGTTATTTTGTTCGTCGGTATGGTTAAAGGGTTGGTTAGTAAGGACAGCAAAAAAATTGAGATCACTCGCTGATATTAACTAGAAACCAAAAGTGAGGTGAAGATCATGAATGGTCTATTGATAGCAAATAAAAATAAAGCAGCACGTGAGCAGTTGGCTAGTTTATTTGATCGTGATACTTATCAAATAACTATGGCTGATTCGGTTGCGAACTCTCTAGAAGGCATTATTGCCAAGGAGATTCAGGTTGTCGTTATCGACGGCGATTACGATGAGCATAATATCGCTAAATTGATCCCATTGCTAAAAAAATGTAACCGTAATATCTCGATAATTATGGTCTCAGATGAAATGCCGATCGATCTAATGCGCCGGATACGTAAAGAGGGTATCTTTTATCATGCCCTGAAAACTGCCGATGACGAGAATTACGAAGAAATTCATCAAGCAGTTTGTTATGCATTTAAAGAATACGCTGAAAATACAATGACTAAACCAATTTCTAATCCAAAGGAGAGAACTATGTTTTCAATTAAATCGGTACTATCTACTATGGCAATTACCATGCTACTCGTGACCCCAGCTTTTGCGGTTGATACTGCAGCTACCTATAATAGTGGGATATTGGTTCTTTTGTTTGTTGGTTTTTGTGCTTTACTAATTGTTGCCCAATTAGTTCCAGCGGTTCTGGTTCTTTTTGGAATGACTAAGGCGGTTGCTGAAGGTTTATCTGAGAAACGTGCTGCAGCTAAGAATGGCTAGTG
>JADGED010000344.1 GCA_016744555.1 Desulfuromonadaceae bacterium | reverse complement strand
TGGTATCGAGTACAACTATGGTTCAAAATATTGGACTCCATTTACTCAAGCTCAAGATGACTTGGTTGGTAGCAAGCTTTCTACTCGTGGTCATGTCGGCGAGATCTACTACATCTTTGATATCAACAAAAGTGCTTTCATAACTGTTGGTGGTCTATATTACGACTACGAGTACACTGGCAGCGGTTCACCAGTTGGCGCCCCACAAAAAGTTAAAGATATTCAAGCTGGTACTGCTTACTCCTTGCTTCCTGCAATTGACAAAGCATGGGACGCATATGCAAAAATTACTATGAAGTTCTAAGCTGACTAGTAACTGTTAAAGCAAAACCCTAAGGGAGGAGACCAAGTACGGTCTCCTCCCTTAAATTGCGATTAATACATATAATAATATTAATACTTGATTGTTTTAAGAGAGGTCGGTTCAAATCAATCCCAAAGATAGTTTGCATCGTTTTATCTTTGTGGTTATGATTTGGCAGAGTTTAACTACTTTTACTATTTCAAAGGAAGCTAAGATGAAGAGATTACTTTTTGTTGCTGCCGCACTGTTGATGCTAAATGCTACTGCATTTGCTAATCCACATGATGCAATCAAGGGGCCATTTCATGATGCCTCTAAGGTTACTGAAACTTGCTTGCAGTGCCACGAAGATGCTGCCATCGATTTTATGAAGACCCCACACTGGACATGGTCTCGTAAGCAAATCGTTGATGGTAAAGAGATTGATTTAGGTAAAGAAAATGTAATGAACAACTTCTGTACTTCAACTTCTAGTAACCGAGTACACTGCAGTGAGTGTCACGCTGGTTATGGTTGGGATAGTGAAGAATTTGACTTTACCGACAAGACTCGGGTCGATTGTCTTGTCTGTCACGATACCACCGGTACTTACCATAAGGATGGTGATAACTCCGGTTGGCCTAAGCATCACGTAAACCTAACTGAAGTTGCTAAAAACGTTGGTTTGCCAGTGCGCCAAAACTGTACCTCTTGTCACGCCCTTGGTGGTGGTGGTAACAACGCTAAGAATGGCGATATTGGTTTAGTTTTAGACTACCCAGATCGTTCTATTGATGTCCATATGGATGCTGACGGTAACGATTTTAGTTGTCAAGAGTGTCACGTGACTGAGGACCATTATATTAGTGGTGCTAACCTGCAGACAGCTACTGATGGCTTTAACGCTATTAGCTGTGAGCAGTGTCACGAAGCTGATCCACATTCACAGACTCGTTTAAATGACCACGCTAAGCGGGTATCTTGCCAAGCTTGTCATATTCCGATTTATGCTAAAGAAGATGCCACTCAGATGGATTGGGACTGGTCTTCTGCTGGTAAAGACGAAGTACCTGCAAATGCCGACGGTAAGATTGTCCGTTATGCTAAGTCTACTGGTACCCAAACTTGGAAAACTGACCAAGTACCTACTTACCACTGGTTTAATGGTAAAGCGGGAATTATGCTAGTTGGTGA
>JADGED010000343.1 GCA_016744555.1 Desulfuromonadaceae bacterium | reverse complement strand
GTCGTAACTGATGAGAAAGCGCATCCCCCCTTCGCCGATGAATGACGTAGTGTTTTTAACGCCGTCTAGCGTACCAATATATTTATCGAGTTTATCTAGGTCGGCTGCAGTTTTGTCAATATGGGTCCCCTGTGGATTCCAGTAATTGACAAAAAAGTAACGTTGGGTTGAGTCGGGAAAAAACGCCTTGGGGATTAGAGTGAAACCAAATAGTGCCACTACCAATGCAGCTACGGTAGCTAGCATGACAACCCAGCGATAATTGATCGATGTATGTAGTAAGCGGCGATAGAATTTATTCATGCCGCGGTTATGGGAGTGATCGTCACCTTGAGGGGTTGGTTTAAGGAACCAAACACAAAATAGTGGCGTGACACTGATAGCTAAAATCCAACTGCTAAATAGAGATAATGACATAACGTCAAATAGTGATCGGCAGAATTCACCAACGTTACCGGGGGCAAAACCAATGGCAGTAAATGCAAGGATAGCGACAATCGTGGCACCTAGCAGTGGCCAGATAGTCGCCTTGACCGTTTTTGTCGCCGCAGTTTCTACGTCGTCACCATGTTCCATCCGCACGAGGGTGCCATCGGCAACGACAATGGCGTTATCAACTAACATCCCTAGCGCTAATATTAATGCGCCGAGGGAAATTTTTTGTAGATCTATATTCATCACCGCCATGCCGACAAAAGTGGCAAGGATAGTTAATAGCAAAATGGCACCTATCAATAGGCCGGTACGCCAACCCATAAACAGCATTAAGAGGATGATGACAATCGCAACTGCTTCAATCAAATTAATGACAAATGTATCGACCGATTCGGTTACCACTTTGCTTTGGTAGTAAATGGAATTAAATTCAATCTGTGCCGGTTTGTTGGGAGCCAGTTCTTCAAGTTTAGCCTTGATTGAGTTGCCCATGGTGATAACGTTGCCACCATCGAGGGTAGAAATGCCGAGGCCGATTCCATCCTTACCGTTGTAGCGGAGAATGTTGCGTGGTGGATCTATATAGTCGCGATAGATGGTGGCAACATCGCTTAGGCGTACCATGCCGCGCGCGCTACCGATTAGCAGGTCGGCGATTTGTTCTTCGCTGACGTCGGCGGCTGCTTCTTCGACGTAGCGACACTCATTCATCATGACCGCAAGCTGCTCATCGGTCGGGTCTTCGCCGAGTGCTTTGAGTGCTTCCGAGTCGGTTGTCATCTCGTCAACGTAAGCAACGTAAACGCCGTGGTCAGTCGCTTCTTCGATGCTCGAGTTGACGTCCGCTTGCACAGCAACGTACTTGCCACCGAAGATTGAGAGGAGGGCGATCGCAGCGGCGGTGCCCGCCATCAGGGTTCCGCGGCCACCGAGTTTGATCGTTGCGAAGCCAACGAGCCCGCCGATGCCCCAGGCGAGGTAGCCGATCTCGAAGTTGGCACCGATACTGAGTAGAGCCCAGGCAGCGGCTCCAACCAGGCCCGCCACGCAGGCG
>JADGED010000342.1 GCA_016744555.1 Desulfuromonadaceae bacterium | reverse complement strand
ATATAGCGATAACCGTCCAGAATGTTTTTATGGATACCGCGTCCGGTTGCCCCGGCACTAACCCTGTTGTGGTACGAGCCTAACCCCCAATCGTAAAAAACATGCTGCTTAACTTCACCAGCTGCTGGCTTGATAGCCCGAGCCAGTTTCAACACATTGGTCGGAAAATCCGTTTCGATATCTTCCTCGGGCCGATTCCACGTCCCATCTGCACAAACGACAATATTTGCCATTGTCCCCCACCCCTTAAAATAACGTGCAAACAATAAAAAAACCGCCCGTCGGCCGAGGCCAATACGAGCGGTTTTATAAAAAACATTATTGTTGCATCTTCCCCCCCACAGGTTTCAATTTTAAACACACATAAGTTGTACAACAATCTATCTAAAGCAGTCAATATTCTTTAATGAAGAGATAGTTCCTCTTACTAGCTACTGTTAACCACCCTCCATCGAAACCGGTTCACCAAAGCTGATTATTTTGATTTTGCAGCCGCGATAAAGTTCGGTCAGGTATTTCTTCGCTGCCGCTTCGTCGCCACTACCCTGCATACTTAGAGTAAATCCATCACCGACAATTTCTACCCTGAATTTGTTCGCCATCGCTGCTCTCCCTTATTAATCAACCCAGCACGTCAATTCAACGCTGGTCATTATTTTCCTCAGAAATCCCCTTAAGGCTATCCACATCGGGCATTTTAAAATTGAGCGTGGGACGAGGTTCTTTGGCTTTACCCGACAATTTATTCGCCAGAGAGCGAAATACCCACTTGATTCCCCGCCAGATTTTAGGCAACAGCCAGATCATCAACAGGATAAAAATCAGCAGAAATGCAATAAAAACCAGGGGATAATTGAGGGCAGTCCAGAGGCCGCCAATTACCAGTACGTCCTCCGAGATTGAAGCAATCCAGTTACTGACCGGCTCTGGTGAAGTATTGATCAATACTCTGGAGCCAGCTTTGGTTGCGTGGGCACCGGCGGCAAGGCCACCACCGAGAATAGCGACGGCTAGGGATACGGTTGGTTCAACTTCACCAACAGCCCCAGCAGCTAACATGGCCCCGGCGGGGATACGGATAAAGGTGTGCAAACCGTCCCAGCTGTTATCTACCCCCGGCACCTTGTCGGCGACAAATTCGATCACGTACATGGCTCCGGCAGCAAACATGACCAGCGGATCTTGCAAAATCAACAAATCTTGCGGTAACACCATATTGCCACTGCTACCAAGGAGACCCAGCATTAAAATGGCCGCGTACAAATTGATACCACTGGCCCATGCCACCCCCATGGTTAAGGCGATAACTGAAGATATTTCCGCTAGCTGTTCCATGCTTGTTCCAATCGGCTTATTGGCTAAATCATCAATTAAAAATCTAGTAGATACCTGATTAGCGCTAATCATCGGCTGCACCCCTTCTCCCCAAGGGAGAAGGTGGCCGAAGGTCGGATGAGGGGGATTTTGCAGCAAGGCGCCCCTCACCCCAACCC
>JADGED010000341.1 GCA_016744555.1 Desulfuromonadaceae bacterium | reverse complement strand
GTACTAGAGTTGGTGTTGATTTAGCAAAGAAAGTTATTCAAGTTTGTATTTATAAAAACAAAAAGGTGCAATCAAATATTGAAATGACACCGGAAGCATTTCTTTATTGGCTTATTAATAACAAACCCGTCACGATAATATTTGAAGCCTGTAGCACGTCTAATTACTGGAAACAAAAGGCAATCGAAGCAGGTCATGACGCACGTTTAGTCTCTGCCAAGTTAGTATCTGTTGTTAGACAAAACCAAAAAACCGATAAAAATGATGCTCTGGCAATTGTTCAAACAACCTTTATGCCAGATGTTACCTATATCGGAGGTAAAACAGTCGAGCAACAGCAATTACAATCCATTAAACGCTTAAGAGAGTTAGCCGTTAAACAGCAGGATGCTTCTCAAAAACAATTAATCGCTTTACTGTTTGAGTTAAACATTAAAATATCAAGTCGTAAAGGCGGTATCATTTCTGCAATAGAAGGTGTCTTAGAAGATGCAACTAATGGTTTATCGGCTGAATGTCGACGTGCTATTTTTCTGGCAAAAGAACATTTAAGAGGATTATTTGAAGCGGCTCATCACTACGATGTTTGTATAGAAAAGTCGGTTGCCGCCCACCCTGAATGTAAAAAACTAATGAAATTAGAGGGGGTAGGACCAATGAATGCGATTAACCTCTACATTGCACTTGGCTGTGCAGAGATAGGAACGTTTAGCAAAGGGAAAGATGCATCGGCGTGTATTGGCTTAACCCCTATCCAGCATTCATCAGGGGGAATGGTGAAATTAGGCTCGATAGGTAAGTTTACCAAGAATAGTCGCTTAAGAAGTCAGTTAATCTGTGGCGCAACAGCTGCGGTTCAGCATGCTGTTAAACGCAAAGCTAAAACCAAGAAAGATATATGGATACAAGGCTTAGTTGAGCGTCGTGGCAAAAAGTGTGCTGCAGTAGCGCTAGCCAATAAAACCGTAAGAACGGCTTACGCCATGTTAACACAAGATACAGAATACAAAGCTGAGTTACTCGCAGCCTAAAAAGAGTTCAAACAACAAAAATGCACAAACGAAGATAAAAATCAGCTGGTTTAGTCAGTAACCAACGAAGAGCTTAGCGCTCGCTTAATAGATTTGACAACCAGTTCGCGTAAATATCAAAGAGCCAGAGATCGCTTCTCAGTTTAGAGCTCGTACATAAGTATGCATTAATTTCTTTGTATTAAAGTTTTTGTTGTTGACAGGAGGGAGTCCACATAAGTTGGTTGTTTAAATTTGAGGAGGTTTTTACTTAGCTAATATGAGTAAATGCTGGTATTGAAGGTTTTAGAGCTCATGATTTTCGTCATACGTGTGCTAGTAGACTAGTGCACGTATGACGGTTCAAGAAGCTGCACATATTGTAGGGCATTCAATTATCGCAACCACCATGAGATATGCTCATTTAGAAAAGAATCTGATTGCTGATAAAATGAAAGCAGTGATTGATAGGTTTAATTATTAGTAATTATTATGTTAAGG
>JADGED010000340.1 GCA_016744555.1 Desulfuromonadaceae bacterium | reverse complement strand
GGCCAATAGCAATGGGGAGATCAAAGGTAGTTCCGTCTTTACGAATATCAGCGGGAGCAAGGTTTATAGTTATACGGCGGGCGGGAAAATCGTAACCAGAGTTTTTAATTGCAGACTTAACTCTGTCCTTACTCTCTTTAACCGCCCCTTCGGGGAGGCCAACGGTAGCAAACTGCGGTAGCCCTTGGGCTATATCGACTTCCACTTCAACTGCGTAAGCATCGATACCAATCAATGCTCCAGATACAACTTTAGCTAACATTTATCCCCCCCCCACAGGTTTGCTACCCCCCTGACTAATCAGGGGGGAACATAATTTTAACTTATTTAGCTTGGTGTTCTAGGTCACCAATGTGACGCTCTGACATTAATGCGGCAACGGCACCATCACCTACGGCAGTTGAAACCTGACGTAAAATTGTGGTGCGATTATCACCAGCGGCAAAAATACCAGCGACCGAAGTTTTTGTGTCTTCTCCGGCTTTAATATAACCATCTTCGGTAGTCTCAACCAAACCATCAAGGAATCCCGTAGTTGGAGTTACGCCAACAGCCACAAACATCCCTTCTAATGGGATACTACTCGTTTCACCGGTTTTAACATTTTTCAATACCGCTCCGGTCAAACCCATATTATTCGATTCGAGGCTATCTATTACCGAATCCCAAGCAATTTCGATTTTTTCATTGGCAATTGCACGTTCTTGTAAAATTTTAGTGGCCCGTAACTCATCACGGCGGTGAACCAGGGTAACCTTACTGGCAAAACGAGTTAGAAAAATAGCCTCTTCTACTGCGGTATCACCTCCACCGATAACGGCAATTGGAACTTCGCGGAAAAACGCACCGTCGCAAGTGGCACAATAAGAAATACCCTTACCAACCAGTGCCGCTTCACCTTCAGCACCTAATTTTCTTGGTACAGCGCCGGTAGCAACGATAATCGCCTTACAGGTAACCTCTTTACCATCAACTACTACCGTTTTGGTTGCACCGTTATCAATGACTTTTTCAATTGTACCGTAATCAGTTTCGAGACCAAATTCTACACAATGCTCTTGAAAACGCATCATCAATTCTGGGCCACCAATACCGCCGGGATAACCAGGCCAGTTTTCGACCGTGGTAGTGGTCATCATCTGCCCACCCATGAGCCCTTTTTCGATCAATACAGTTTTTAATTTTGCCCGTGAGGCATACAGACCAGCAGTCATTCCGGCTGGGCCGCCTCCAATGATTACAACATCATATTGTGCATCGCTCATATATTTTATTCTCCTGAATCAAATGATTAAAAAATAGGGTTACTTATTTAACCCGAACGCCAATTTAAGTCAAATTGCGACAGGAAATCGACTGCTTGAGTTTTACCATGAGGCTAGGTAGTATAAGTTGGTTTTATAAAGGATATTGACGATGATTAAAATTGCTAAGAAAATTTTATGGATACTGGTGGCTATAGTAATATTGGCAGGGATCGATCAATGTATTCTCCGATTACCAACGCAAGTTACGGGACTGCAGCAGAC